>JBIIRN010000009.1:0-20484 GCA_044341525.1 Sediminibacterium sp.
AAAAGACGGGAAGGATTTTCCAGCAATTCTTTTACCCTAACCAGGAAGCTCACACTTTCCCGACCATCGATGATGCGATGGTCATAACTCAATGCGATGTACATCATTGGAAGAATCACCACCTGGCCATTCACTGCCATAGGGCGATCCTGAATTTTGTGCATGCCCAAAATAGCGCTTTGAGGAATATTAATAATGGGGGTGCTCATCAAACTTCCGAATACACCTCCATTGGTGATGGTAAATGTTCCGCCCTGCAATTCTTCAGCTGTCAATTTACTGTCACGGGCTTTACCTGCCAGTTCCACTACTTTTCTCTCTATGTCTGCCATGCTGAGACTCTCCACATTTCTGATAACAGGAACAGTCAATCCGCGGGGTGTGCTAACAGCAATGCTGATATCTGCATAATCGTGATAAATGATTTCATCTCCATCAATGGAGGCATTCACCGCAGGCCATTCAGACAGAGCGATAGCGCAGGCTTTTGCAAAGAAACTCATGAAACCAAGATTAACGCCGTGTTGCTCCTTGAATTTGTCTTTGTAATCTTTTCTGATGGCCATAATCGCTGTCATGTCCACTTCATTGAAAGTGGTGAGCATGGCAGTAGAATTTTTTGCTTCCACCAATCGGCGGGCAATGGTCTTTCGCAGGTTACTCATTTTCTCACGACGCAGTTGGCGTGTATTCAATTCTACGCCTGCGAATGCTTTTTTTCCGGGGTTTTGCAGCGCTGTGAGAACATCCTGCTTCACAATCTTGCCGTGTGGACCGGTAGGTTGAATGGTACCGGCATCAACCTGATGGGAAGAAATGATGGCCGCTGCCACCGGGGTTGCCTTGGCAGCGGGTGTTGCGGGTGCTGGTGGCGGTGTGGAGGTACTTGCCGGAGCAGCAGGGGCTGCGGGGGCAGGGGCTACTTCAGTAACAGCAGGTCGTTCAGCCGTTTCATCAATCCGGGCGACTACATCACCGATGCGAAGACTATCACCCGCTGCTGCCAGGTGCTGTAAAATACCGGCCTGCTCTGCGTTTACTTCAAAAGTTGCTTTCTCGCTTTCGAGTTCTGCAATCACTTCATCTCTTTCCACCCAGGTACCCGCAGGTTTTGTCCATTTGAGCAAGGTCACTTCACTGATGGATTCTCCGATGGATGGTATTTTGATGTCTATCATATAAGTAAGGTTCGTTTATTTCTCTCAAATATTAAATGCGGTGGAAATGATTTGTGCCTGCTCCAATGCGTGTATCTTGGCATAACCGGTAGCAGTGGCTGCACTGGCATTGCGGCTGATGACGCCGAATTCAAATGATTTCAGGTTGGCCTGCAGGAAGCCGGCTGCTCCCATATTCTGAGGTTCTTCCTGAACCCAGAACCAAGTGGCTGCATGGTATTTCCGGTGCAGCTTTTCCAATTGATGCTGGGGTAATGGATGAATCTGTTCCAGGCGAACAATCGCTATGTCTTTGCGTTGCTCAGTCTTTTGCTTTTCCAGCAATTCAAAATAAATCTTACCTGAGCAGAGAATCACTTTTCGAATCACATCAGGATCTGTTACCTGCTCATCATCTATCACTTCCCGGAATCGTCCCAGTGACAATTCTTTCATTAAACTATATGAACCGGGATTTCGCAGATTAGCTTTGGGGGAAAAATTGATGAGCGGCTTTCGGAAAGGCCAGGCCAGCTGACGACGCAACACATGGAAGAGGTTGGCGGCAGTAGTAATATTGGTTACCACCATATTCAACTCGGCACACAACTGCAAGTATCTTTCCATCCGACCACTGCTGTGCTCCGGTCCCTGTCCTTCATAGCCATGAGGGAGTAGCATCACCACTCCATTTTGTCTTTGCCATTTTTGTTCACCGGCAGCCAGGAACTGGTCAATGATGGTTTGAGCCCCATTGGAGAAATCCCCGAACTGTGCTTCCCAGATTACCAGGGCATGCGGGTTAGCAAGTGCATAGCCATACTCAAATCCTAATACGCCGAACTCACTCAATAGAGAATTATAAATACGAAACTTCTGTTGCCCCTCTTCAAAATGATTGAGTCGGTTATATCCTTTATTGGTCTGCTCATCTCTCAATATAGCATGCCGATGACTAAAAGTTCCCCGTTGTACATCCTGACCACTCATGCGAACAATCTTCCCCTCCGTTAGCAAGGAGCCATAAGCCAGCAATTCAGCCGTTGCCCAGTCCACTTTCTTCTCTTCTTCCAATAACTTTATTTTTTCCTGAATCAGCTTTTCAACTTTTTTCAACGGCTTAAAATCGTTTGGCCACTGCATCAGGCGTTGAAACAGGTGGCCCAGCTTTTCCTCAGACAAACCGGTTTCAGGCGAAGCAATGAAATCATGTGCATGTGCTTTGCGCAAACTTTTCCAGGCAAGCTCGGGCGGCTGATAATTATAGGGAAGCGGATTTTGTTTTATCTCATCCAGGCGCTCCTGCAAATCAGACCAGAATTTCTTTTCCATGTCTTTGGCGAGCTGCTGTGCATCCTCTGTTCCACTTTGTAGCAGGAAGGAAGTATAAATTTCGCGGGGATTGGGGTGTTTCTCAATCAGCGAATAAAGTTGTGGTTGGGTATATTTTGGATCATCTCCTTCGTTGTGCCCATGTTTGCGGTAGCAGACCATGTCGATGAAGATATCACTGTTAAATTCATTCCGGTAACGGGTAGCAATCTCAGCGCATTTCACCACAGCTTCCGGATCATCTCCGTTGACATGTAAAACCGGGGCTTGCACCATGGAAGCTACGGAAGTACAATAATCGGAACTGCGGGCATCATCAAAATCAGTGGTAAAACCAATCTGGTTATTGATGATGAAATGAATGGTACCACCGGTATAATATCCCCTCAAATGACACATCTGCAGAATTTCATACACGATGCCCTGACCCGCAACGGAAGAATCGCCATGTATCAGCACCGGTAAAATCTTATCAAAATTGCTTTCATACAACACATCTGCCTTGGCCCTGGCAAAACCCAATACAACGGGATCTACCGCCTCCAGGTGGGAGGGATTGGGCATTAATTTCAGGTGCATGGTTTTTCCGGAGGGAGTAGGTACATCACTTCCGTAACCCATGTGGTATTTGACATCGCCACTACCCATGGTCTGATCAATCTGAGCCGTTCCTTCAAATTCACTGAAAATTTGTTGGTAGGTCTTGCCCATCACATTTGCCAAAACATTCAGCCGGCCTCTGTGCGCCATTCCAATCACCACTTCCGCTACTTCCTGCTCTGCTGCCATATTGATGATGCTATCCAAGGCAGCAATGGTAGTTTCTCCCCCTTCCAATGAAAATCGTTTTTGTCCGATATACTTGGTATGTAGGAATTTCTCAAAGATGACACCCTGGTTCAGCTTTTCAAGAATGCGCTTCTTTTTTTCCAGCGCCAAGGGTCGGGCAAACTCTTTCTCCATCTCACGGGTTAGCCAGTCCACCTTTACCTGATCACTAATGTATTTGAATTCTATGCCCACATTGTTGGCATAAGTCTGCTTTAAATGCCCGAGTATTTCCCGCAGGGTTGCACCCGGCATACCCAGTATATGCCCGGCATAAAATACTTTGTCCATATCACCCTCACCCAAACCAAAAAATGACAGGTCCAGATTAGCGCCCCTGTCTTTACGGGCACGAATAGGATTGGTAGTTGCAATGAGATGACCCTTATTTCTATACCCCAGTATCAGCCGATATACAGCAATCTCCCGGGGCAGATCAATTTCTCCGGCCGGAGCTGCGGGGATAGGAGTTGGGGTAGCGCCGGGAGCAGCCGCGCCCTGAGAAACAGCAAAATCAAACCCCTCAAAAAACTTGCGCAAATCGGGGTCAATCTTTCCGGGATCCTGCAAAAATTCCCGGTACAAACTTTCAATATAAGCAGGGTGCGAGTGAGTGATATAAGAAAAGTCTTTCATGGTTGGGACAAACCGTATGTGAACGGGAGGCAAATATCGGTCAAGTAATGCATTTTTGATTGACGAAAAAAGGATAAAATGATAGTTTAACAGGCGTTTTTTTGATTTTTTTGGGGTTTAATTTGATGAAATCCGGTCTAATCATTACCTTTGCCGTCCGAAAAAAGAAACCATGGCTAATCATTCAGCTACCAAAAAAGACGTAAGACAGGCTTCTAAACGCCGCGAAAATAACCGTTACTACGGTAAAACTACCCGTAACGCTATCCGCGAACTGAAGACGAAAGAAGGCGACGGCGCTTACGCAAAAGAACTGCCCTCTGTTGTATCCATGATCGATAAGCTGGCTAAAAGAGGGGTTATTCACAAGAATAAAGCAGCGAATTTGAAGAGCAAGCTCGCCAAGAAAACCGCTGCTGCCAAGTAATTAATAAGTTAACTGCTTATACAGAACCTCGCCCTCTTTGGCGGGGTTTTTTTATACCCTGATAACCTGAAGCCCCGACCTGCCGAATAAAAATTCAGTTACCTTCGCAAACATGACAGAAAAGATTCTGATCCTTGATTTTGGCAGCCAGTTTACCCAACTCATTGCGAGGGCTGTTCGGGAAGCCAATGTCTATTGCGAGATCATCCCCTACCACCATCCATTTTCAGTAGACAATTCCCTGAAAGGGGTAATCCTGAGTGGTTCCCCTTTCAGCGTTAATGATGACAGAGCACCACGTGTTAATCTCAGCGGTATCCTGGAACAGGTGCCGGTACTGGGTATTTGTTATGGTGCCCAATTGTCTGCTTCTTTGTTGGGGGGAAGGGTAGATAAATCCAACAAACGGGAATATGGAAGGGCGGTGATGCAAATCATTCAAGCCGACAGATTACTGGAAGAATTACCGGAACAATCGCAGGTATGGATGAGCCACAGCGACTCTATCGCCCTGCTGCCGGAAGGATGTGATATACTCGCAGCCACAGAAAGCATCCCCGTTGCTGCCTTCAGAAAAACAGATACTCCCCACCCCCTCTTCGGCTTACAATTTCATCCGGAAGTATATCATTCCGTTCATGGCAAAAAGATCCTGAAAAATTTTCTCTATGCAGTTTGTGGTTGTGCAGGTTCATGGACTGCCGCCCATTTTATAGATGAAACCGTTGCAGCCCTGAAAGAAAAAATCGGCGACAAAAAAGTAATCATGGCACTCAGTGGCGGTGTTGATAGTACGGTAGCCGCTACCCTCATCAGCCGGGCTGTGGGCGATAATTTATTCGGGATATTTGTAGATAACGGACTGTTGCGAAAAGATGAATTTGAACAGGTACTGACCGCCTATCGTCAGTTAGATCTCAACGTTAAGGGTGTTGATGCCCGGGATTATTTTTATGCCCGACTGGCGGGAAAAACTGATCCGGAAGAAAAAAGAAAAATTATCGGCAAATCCTTCATCGAGATCTTCGATAAGGAAGCCCATCAACTAACAGATATCAGCTTTTTAGGACAGGGTACTATTTATCCCGATGTAATCGAAAGCGTCAGTGTTCATGGACCTTCCGCTACCATTAAATCTCACCACAATGTAGGGGGACTTCCCGATACCATGAAACTGAGTCTGGTAGAACCACTCCGCTTTCTATTTAAAGACGAAGTAAGAAGGGTGGGACTGGAACTGGGAATCCCCGAAGAAATGATCCATCGCCATCCCTTCCCCGGACCGGGTCTTGCCATCCGCATCCTCGGCGAAGTGACCGAAGAAAAAGTAAAGCTGTTACAAGAGGCCGATGCGATCTATATCAATGGCTTAAAAAAACATAATCTTTATTCATCTGTCTGGCAGGCCGGCACTATCCTGCTCCCGGTAAAAAGTGTGGGAGTGATGGGGGATGAGAGAACGTATGAATATACCGTTGCTCTCCGGGCTGTCACCTCAGTAGATGGCATGACTGCCGACTGGGCACACCTACCCTACACTTTTCTGGCAGACATCTCTAATGAAATCATCAATCAGGTAAAAGGTATCAATCGGGTGGTCTATGACATCAGCAGCAAACCACCTGCCACTATTGAATGGGAATAAGCTCTTCGTATGAAAAAATGGTACTTCTTTTTTGGGTGCCTGTTGTTAACAGTTATTGTAACCGCACAGGAAAGTCAAAGAAAAACACCTGATGTCACAGTACTGCTACCGCTGTACATCGATTCTGCCTTCAATGCCTCCGGCTATAAATTAGGCAATGGCGGTATTCCCCGTTATATGTTACCCGCACTCGATTTTTATCAGGGCATGATGCTGGCCATTGATTCACTGAAAAAAGAAAAAATCCATCTCACAGTAAATTTTCATGACACCAAATCGCTGGGTGGTGGCATCGACAGTATACTGTCTGCCGAATCATTGCAGCAAACAGATTTAATGATTGCCCTCTTTAATAACAGAAATGAAATAAAGCCGGTGGCCAATCATGCCCTTGAATATCAAATTCCTTTGTTATCGTATACCTTTCCGAACGATGGCGGTGTTAGTGGCAATCCTTTTTTTGTGCTGATAAATCCCACTCTTAAATCTCAGCTGGAAGCGATTTTCAAATACCTGCAACGCAATTACCCGCTTCAAACCATCTACCTCTATAAAAGAAAAGGAGTTACGGAAGATCTGATAAGACAAACCTTTGAAGACCTGAATAGCAAAACACAGGCAAGCCGACTGAAAATAAAAACCATTGAACTCAACGATAATTTTACCCCGGAGGAAGCAACAGCACCACTCGACAGTACGCGTGAAAATCTGATCGTTTGTGGCAGCTTACAGGATGAGTTTGCTTTTCTGCTCACCAAAACGCTGGGCGCCGCAAAAAATTATCGGCAAACCATTATGGGTATGCCTACCTGGGAAACAGGCAGGGATCTGAGTCAGTTGGCAGAAATCATTTATCCTACCAATTTTCAAACCCAACGCAATGAAAAAGCTGCCAGGGCCATAAATGATGCTTATCAGAAAAAAATGGCAGGAAGAGCCAATGACATGGTTTACAAAGGATTTGAATCCCTTTACCGTTTCGGCAAAATACTGGTTCGCTACCCCGATCAATTCATGCAACACCTGTCTGATAAATCATTCAACCTTCTGAACGATTTTGATATCAGGAACGTTAATAATCCAACCGATTACTTCGAAAACAAGAAGATCTATTTTGTAAGGAAATACCAGGGTCTGATCAAAACGATCCGGGAGTAAGTCGGGAATTCTATTCCCATGAGTACTGCTAAAGGAAATAAATCATATTTGCCCAGCCGGCTCTGTGCCACTTGTCAGAGGCCCTTCACCTGGAGAAAAAAATGGGCCCGCAACTGGGATACTGTTTTGTATTGCAGTGATCGTTGTAGACAGACAAAAAAGAAAGAAGCCAGGTGAATATGAAGCGCCCCCAGGATCCCGGAACCCGGATTATACTCAACTGGCTGCAGGAAAAAAACATCCGGCCCTTTCCTTTTCAACAGGAAACCTGGCAGCAGATTGCCAGCCGCAACAGCGGACTGGTAAATGCTCCGACCGGATTTGGTAAAACCTACGCAGTTTTTCTGGGAGTACTCATCGAATGGATCAACCGAAATCCGGATCAATACCTGCAGCTAAAAAATAATGGCCTTCAACTCATCTGGATAACCCCTTTGCGGGCATTGGCACAAGACATTGCAAGGGCTATGGAGGAAGTAATAGAAGGAGTGAAGCTGCCCTGGAAAGTAGGCGTGCGCAATGGTGATACATCCACCAAAGAAAGAGCAGCACAAAAAAAACAATTACCCGAAATTCTCATCATCACGCCGGAAAGTTTACAAGTTCTTTTATCCAATGCCGATCGGGATCGCCTCTCGGAAAAACTATCGGTCATCGCAGTGGATGAATGGCATGAACTACTGGGCAACAAACGAGGGGTTCAAACTGAATTGGCCATTACCCGACTGATACATTCCGCTCCGGATAAAAATCGTCTACCGGTAGTTTGGGGTATCAGTGCCACCATTGGAAACCTCCCGGAAGCTATGGAGGTGCTGTTATATCCGACAGGAAAAGAAGGCACCCTGATCAGAGCCCGGCTGAAAAAAGAAATTGAAGTGCATGCGCTATTACCCGACGATCCGGAAGAATATCCCTGGGCCGGTCACCTGGGTATCAGAATGGCGGAAAAGATTATCCCGGTGATTGAGCAAAGTAATACCACTTTGGTATTCATCAATACGAGGGGAATGAGCGAAACCTGGTTTCAGACGATTTTACAAAAAGCCCCACAACTGGCCGGCATCATTGCCTTGCACCATGGCAGCATGGAACCGGAATTACGTAACTGGGTAGAAAACGCACTCCATGAAGGCAAACTCAAAGCCGTAGTTTGCACCGCCAGTCTCGATCTGGGTGTTGACTTCCGACCGGTGGATACCGTTATACAAGTTGGCTCACCCAAAGGTGTTGCACGTTTCTTACAACGTGCCGGCAGAAGCGGTCATGGTCCCAACGAAATCAGCCGGATTTTTTTTCTGCCCACTCACTCGCTGGAACTAATCGAAGTGGCTGCTTTGAAAACGGCTATACGGGATTCTATTATAGAGAATAGAGAGCCGCTTGTACTTTGTTTTGATGTCTTGCTGCAATACCTCTGCACACTGGCCGCAGGAGGTGCCATCAGGCCATCTGAAATTTTAGAAGAAATAAGATCAACCCATTGCTTTGCTGCCATCACTGAGGAGGAATGGAATGAGGTGATACTTCAACTGACCAGAGGTGGTAAAGCCCTGCAGCAATACGATGAATACCAGAAGCTGGTGTTGATAGACGGTTTACTTTATTTCAGGAACAAAGGCATGATCATGCGCCACCGCTTACACATCGGAACAATCGTTAGCGATGCCATGATGAAAGTAAAAACAACGAGTGGTCAATACATCGGTGTTATCGAAGAATGGTTCATCAGTAAATTATTGCCGGGAGATGTTTTTACACTGGCAGGCCGCAACCTCGAACTGCTCGGTATTCGTGAAATGCAGGTACTGGTTCGTCTTTCCAAGAAAAATAAATCGGTCATCCCCTCCTGGATGGGTGGAAGAATGAGTCTGACAGCCAACCTGGGAGCCCTGCTGAGGAAAACATTTCAACGGGTACTGACCGATACCACGGATCCTGAACTAATTGCATTACAACCCCTGATGCAAATTCAACAAGCACTTTCAGAAATCCCTTCCCATCTGGTATTACTCATAGAACATATACAAGACAGAGAAGGGTATCACTTGCTGGTGTATCCTTTCGAGGGAAGACAAGTACACGAAGCCATCAGTGCACTGATGGCTTATCGCATTGGGAAATTAATGCCCATTAGCTTTTCTATCTCGATGAATGATTACGGATTTGAACTACTGAGTGACCAACCCATTCCGGTTGATGACAGCAATGTTTATGAACTCTTCTCCACCGAACGACTCATCGAAGACATCCAGAAAAGCGTGAATAATACAGAAATGGCCAGAAGAAAATTCAGAGACATTGCAGTTATTGGCGGACTCATCTTTCAAGGTATGCCGGGAGAAACCAAGAAAGCCAGGCACCTGCAATCCTCCGCCTCCCTTCTGTTCAATGTATTAGAAGAACACGACCCCGGCAACTTGCTCATCCGACAGGCCTACCGGGAAGTACTTTTTGAACAAATGGAAGAAGTTCGGCTCCGCAATGCCCTTACCCGTATTCAGTCTAACCCCATCCATATCCTTTTCCCGGAAAAAATTACTCCACTCTCCTTCCCGATTATTGCAGACGGACTCAACAGAAATAATTTATCAACAGAAAAACTGGAAGACCGGATCAAAAAAATGCAAAGAAGTCTGAAAAAATGATTCTGCGCTTTATCTTTCCGCCTCATTCAATCCCATGCACGCAGCACCTCTTTTATTCAAACCCGCAGAACAGCATTGCTGGCTTTCACCGCAGCGCTGTCTTTTCTGGGAAGAAGAGAAAATGCTGATTTTATCAGACCTGCATTGGGGGAAAACAGGACACTTCAGAAAACACGGATTGGCCATTCCAGACGGGAGCGCCCGAGAAGACCTGCACCGTCTCACCCAGCAGATTAGTTTTTTTAAACCCGAACAGGTAGTAATCGTTGGTGATATGTTTCACAGCCACGCTAATCTGCAAATGGAACAATGGATGCGCTGGCAGGCAGATTTTTCCTCAATCGCTTTTACCTTAATCAAAGGGAATCATGATATACTAGACAACAGCTTCTATACCCGAACAAATATCCAGCTCATCAATGATTACTGGCTTCAACCACCTTTTCATTTTGTTCATGACGCAAGCAACGCACCAAAAGTGGAAGAACCGGGTACCATCACCATCAGCGGACATCTTCATCCCGGTATTTCAATGAAAGGTTCCGGCAAACAAAGTCTCCGCTTCCCTTGTTATTATTTTACCTCTCCGAATCTCTACCTGCCTGCTTTTAGTCATTTTAGTGGCATGGCTATCATCCGACCCAGGAAGGCTGATCAGGTATTTGCCATTGTCGGCTCAGAAGTAATTCCGGTTTGATGCATAAAAAATTCAGAAGAAACTGGTTCAACTGCGCATGAAAATATTTTTTGATCCCATCTATGCCCACCCCCTGCCGGAGAACCATCGCTTCCCTATGCAGAAATATGAACTGATCCCGGCTCAGTTACTGCATGAAGGAACACTCGAGCCGGCTGACATCCTGCAACCCGATATCTGCCCGAATGAATGGATAACAGCTGTTCATACCGAAGAATATCTGCACAAACTGGATACGATTACCCTATCTGCCTCCGAACAAAGAAGTATCGGATTCCCGCAGAGCGAACAATTGATCCGCCGGGAAAAAATGATCACCAAAGGAACAGTGGAGGGCGCTCAAATAGCCATTAAAGAAGGTGTCGCCTTAAATGTGGCGGGGGGCACCCACCATGCTTTTGCCGATCGCGGCGAAGGTTTTTGTCTGATCAATGATATGGCAGTAGCTGCAGCATATTTGCTGCGGAAAAACCTGGCGCGACAAATCATCATCATCGATCTGGATGTGCACCAGGGCAATGGCACCGCAAGTATTTTCAGAAATGAACCCAGGGTATTTACCATGAGTATGCATGGCGCCCACAATTATCCTTTCAGAAAAGAAATATCTGATCTCGATATACCCCTGGCAGATGGAACTACAGGATCAACCTACCTCGGATTACTCTCCCGGCATTTAACAGATACCCTGAATCAGATTCAACCTGATTTTGCTTTTTACCTCAGTGGAGTTGATGTGCTGGAAACAGACCGCTTCGGAAAATTGAAACTGAGCATGCAGGATTGCAGCGAGCGAGACCGCTTTGTCTTTACTCAATTACAACAGCGCGGAATACCTGTTATGGTCGCTATGGGTGGAGGATACTCCCCACAACTGAGTACAATAGTGGAAGCACATTGCAATACCTTCAGACTGGCAAAAAAAATCTTTAGCTGAATCTGCCGATACAGCCCCAATAAGCTATCGGTCACCTAATTCAGCTTCTTCTTCAAACTGCTTACCTGCTCTTGCAAAGTGTTGACCATTCCGGCCAACTGACTAACATCCCAACGGGGTGCCGGAGTTGTCTTCTGTATAATATATACTGCCCGCCAAATCTCCAGTACATCCTCAGCATTCACCTGATATGGTTCATACACCGGATTATCACTCAGCAAGGTCAACTTATTTCTGGACTTAGCATTGCGGAGTACACGTTTGTAAACCACACCCTCCTGCTTCGATAAAACAACATAGGTATTGCTGTTCTTTACTTCCTCCAGATCATCCACTTTCTCCCCCACAATTACACTGCCACTCGGCGTTGGCAACATGCTATCACCGACAATTTCAAAAGCCCGATAATTACCGGGAGCCAACATCGGCAAAGTAAAAGTATTCAGTTCATCAATGAATTCGGGATCTCCATACCCATTCAGATAACCGGCAGCAGCCTTCATCGGCACCAATTTGATCTCGGCACTTCCCCCCTGCAATAATTTGCTGCTGCGCCTTCTCTCGAGATATGACCCACCACCCTTGGATGTAGAAAGATCTTTGAATAAAAAATCTTCGAGACTGATTGAAAACAAATGACAAATAGATTCCATCACTTCGAGCCGCGGCTCGGCACGCTCTTCCTCATAAGCACCCACCAATGAACGCTTGATGGATAATTTGTTGGCAAATTCTTCCTGAGTCCATCCCCGTAATTTGCGGAGATACTTGAGATTTTTTCCGGCAAATGACATAACTAATGGTTTTAGCAGCAAATTACTAACATTTTTAGTTTCTGCCAAATTTTTTTGTAAATGCCCCATTCCCTGCCAACCCCGCTTGCTGAACTTAGTCGTATCTTGCAACCATGGCAACACGCAGCAAAAAGAAAAAAACAGAACTACCCATTATCCTGATCACCAACGATGACAGCATTCACGCTCCGGGCATCCGTGCCCTGGTTGAAGCTGTGAAAGGCCTCGGAAAAATTGTTGTAGTAGCACCCGATAAACCCCAGAGCGGAATGGGACATGCCATTACCATCGGTAACCCGCTGCGTCTACACAAAATGCATTTATTTGAAGGAGTTGAAGCCTACAGCTGTACCGGTACGCCGGTAGATTGCGTGAAACTGGCAGTAGACAAAGTTTTGCACCGCAAACCCGATATCTGTCTGAGCGGCATCAACCACGGAGCCAACCATTCCATCAATGTCATTTATTCAGGCACCATGTCTGCCGCCCTGGAAGCATCCATTGAATCCATCCCCAGCATCGGCTTCAGTCTGCTCGACCTGAGCATCGAAGCAGATTTTACTGCTGCTGCCCACTATGCCCGTTCATTGGTTCAACAAATACTGACCCAACCCATCAAGGAACCGCATCTCTGCCTGAATGTAAACATACCCAAAGGACCCCTCTCTGAAATCAAAGGCATTAAAGTATGCCGGCAGGCCTATGCCAAATACGATGAAGAATTTGATGAACGCAAAGACCCCAATGGCAGAAGATATTATTGGCTGACCGGCGTATTCGTTAATTTCGATAAAGGGAAGGATACCGATGTATGGGCACTGCAACACAAATATGTAAGTGTCGTACCCGTACAATTCGATTTAACCGATATGCCCCTGAAAAAGAAACTTGAAAAAATATTGGAATGAACCCTTTGTTGAAAGATAGAATACCACTGGGACTTCTCCTCGGTTTCGCTACTCCCCTGCTGGGCTTTATATTTTTTTACCTGGCGCGCTTTAGGAGCTTTGCCCTGAAAGAATACATCGCTGTTCTTATGGTGGAGAAACACCTGCTGTCTGGAATCATTACCATTTCTTTGGTGGCCAATGTTTTTATTTTTACCCTCTATATTAATATCAAGCACGACAAGACAGCGATCGGTATTTTTATTGCTTCATTGATCTATGGTCTCTTCGCTCTCTACCTGAAATGGTATTGATGCGCTCAAAATCCGGCAACAATGCCCACCCGATACTATATTATAGCAGGAGAAGCCAGCGGTGATCTGCATGGCAGCAACCTCATCCGGGCAATCAAACAACAAAATCCGGACACAATTATTCGTTGCTGGGGAGGAGACCTCATGGAGGCAGCCGGTGCTACCCTCGTGAAACATTACCGTGACCTGGCTTTCATGGGCTTTTGGGAAGTATTAAAAAATCTCAGGGTCATTCTGAATAACCTTTCTTTTTGCAAAAAAGATATCGACCAATTTCAGCCGGATGTGCTGGTTTGTATCGACTACCCGGGTTTCAATTTGCGCATCGCTCAATGGGCACACGATAAAGGATTAAAAGTAGCTTATTACATTTCTCCGCAGGTTTGGGCTTGGAAAGAAAAGCGGGTCATACAAATGAAAAAGACCATCGACCGGATGATCTGTATCCTGCCCTTTGAAAAAGAATATTTCGAAAAAAAATGGAACTGGTCTGTAGATTATGTCGGTCACCCACTGCTGGAAGTAGTAGATACCATCCGACAGGAAAAGTCCACCGAAGAACTTACCTGGTATGGCCGGAACCAAGGAACCCCCTCCCCCAACCAACCTCTGGTAGCCTTGCTTCCCGGAAGCCGGCAACAGGAAATCCTGCAAGTTCTCCCATCCATACTGGAAGTTACCCGGCAATTTCCCTCCTATGATTTTGTAGTAGCCATGGCGCCCGGATTGGAACCTGTATTTTATGAGCAACTCCTCCAAAACTATCCGAATGTCTGGCGAGTACACAACCAAACCCATGCCCTGCTCCTTCGATCATCAGCCGCTATCGTTACCAGTGGAACCGCTACCCTGGAAACAGCCCTGCTGGGCATTCCCGAAGTAGTCGTATACAAGGGTAGTCCGATCAGCTTCTTCATCGCCAAACGCCTCATCAGCATTCCCTACATCGCCCTGGTTAACCTGATCATGAATAAAAAAGTAGTAACCGAATTAATTCAGGATCAGGTTCGCACCGATTTACTTGAAACAGAACTGAAAAAGATACTCACGGATTCAACCTGCATCAGTCAATTACAGCATGACTACCGGGAATTGAGAGAACGCCTGAACACAGGTGGAAAAGCATCGGAAAAAGCAGCAGCCATCATCGGCGGACTGTCTCGAACTACTACCGCATCAACATCGGCTTAATCACTAACCTGAAGAGCATCACCAGTAGCGCCAGCAAAAACATAATCAGGGAGATCCGGTTCATCCCGTGCATATATTTCATCCAGCTGTCTTTGGGTACATCTGTCTTTTTCTTGAGATAAAGATATTCTGCCATTTGTCGGAGGATGCCCATAGTAAAAGGTTTTGGTCAGAAAGCCGGGTTAAAAATTTTTTCAAAGGTAATACGCCCGGGCCATGCAAAGATTCTTTGTTTAACTCATCTTTGCAGAAATATCATCCCCTTGAAAAAGTTATTGTTGACCGGCTGCTTATTCATCTCCCTGCTTACAACCCAAGCTCAATTCAGAACCGACCGGATTGACATCATCAGAGATTCGTTCGGCGTCCCCCATATCTTCGCCCCTACCGACCCGGAAGTGGCCTATGGTCTGGCCTGGGCAGCGGCGGAAGATGATTTTTTCACCATACAGGAATCACTCATCATCGGCAAGGCACTTTCCGGAATCTACAAAGGAAAAGCGGGGGCGCAGACAGACTATATCATCCACCTGATGGGCATTCCGGAACTGGTAAAAGCCCACTATGAGAAAGATTTGGGTGAACCCTTCAAGCGTTTGCTGGAAGGATATTGTGCCGGACTGAATGCCTATGCAAAAGCACATTCAAAAGAAATTCTCCTGAAAAGAGCTTTTCCGGTAACGCCCCGTGACCTTATCCAGTATTCTGTTTTACAACTCTGTGTTCTTTCAGGAGCTGATAAAGCCCTGAACAATATTTTCCGCGGAACCCAGCCCCTCTTATCAAACCTGCAACCGGGTGGAAGCAATGCCTTTGCCTTCAACAGCAAGAAAACCAATAATGGTCATACCTTTCTCACCATCAACGCCCACCAACCCCTGGAAGGACCCGTCGCTTTTTATGAAGCACATCTCTGCAGTGAAGAAGGATGGAATATACTCGGTGCTAATTTTCCGGGGGCTCCCTGCATCCTCCACGGAGCCAATGAATACCTGGGGTGGGCACACACCGTCAATAATCCCGACAAAGTAGATGTCTACCAACTGGAAACAGATGCATCCCGACCCAAACAATATCGGGTAGATGATCAGTGGTTGACCCTGGAAGAAAAAACTGTTTCACTGAAAGTGAAACTGGCAGGGGTAGTGGTTCCTGTGAAAAGAAAAGCCTACAACAGCATTTATGGTCCAACCCTCCTTACAGATAAAGGTGCCTTCTCCGTTCGTATGCCTGCCCAGACTGATGTTCGTGGTCTCGAACAATGGTATCGCATGAACAAAGCCCGCAACTATACTGAATTCAGACAAGTGCTGGAAATGATGGCCATACCGGGTTATAACCTGGTATATGCAGACAAATACGATACCATCTTTTATATCAGCAACGGAAAAATTCCGATCAGAAAACCGGGGTATAACTGGCGCTCTACCGTACCGGGCAATACCATGGCCACCCTCTGGAAAGACATCCACCCTTTGCATGAACTTCCTCAGGTCTTACAGCCCGTCGGTGGTTATGTTTACAACACCAACCATAGTCCGTTCAACAGCACCGATGGTCAAAACAATCCACCCATTCGATTTCAGGAAATGGGCTACGAAACCCTCGAAAACAACCGAAGCAAAAGATTTGCCGAACTGATTCAACAATATCCCAAACTATCATTCGACCAGATGAAGCGAATCAAGTTCGATCGGAGTTATCCTGCCCAATTTGCATTTCCTACCAACATCGATTCCCTCTTCCTGCTCGATGCGAATCAACTTCCAGAACTTGCTGATCTGATCTTGCCATTGAAAGCATGGAATAAAACTGCTATAGCCGAAAGCAAGGGTGCCGGCATCTTTTTATTGGTTTATAAAAAAGCCAACCAACAACGCAACCGCTTTCTTGCATCACCCCGTATGACCATCCAACAAGCCACGGAATTACTGCAAGAAGTTAAAAATGATATGTTGCTGAACTATGGTCGCACCGATATCACCCTGGGAGATATTCAAAAACTGGCCAGGGGAGACAAAGAATTACCGGTAGGCGGATTGCCCGATGTGCTGGCTACCCTGGGTACCGTGCCCTATAAAAAAGGACAATTCAAAGGAACTGAGGGAGACGCTTATGTTGAATTAGTAGAATTCACACCCGATGGCCCCATCATCGAATCCATGAATGCCTATGGCTCTTCTGCAAGAAAGAACTCACCGCATTATACCGATCAGATGGAACGATATACCCGACAGCAGACCAAACGCATGACGCTGGATAAAAAAACCGTGTACACGCAGGCTGCAAAAATCTACCATCCTCAATAAAGAACGAAGACTATAAGCTTGTATCGTACCAGTGACGGAGGTGGGTTGTAATCTGAGCCGTTTCAATGATGAAACCATCGTGCCCATAGGTAGACTCAATCTCTACGAGTTGTGCATCAGCCAGATGAGCTGCCATGAATCGTTGCTCATCCGGGGGACATAAAAGATCACCTATGATTCCTATGATAAGTGTAGGTTGTGAAATCGTTTGAAGGGTTTGAATGAGGTCGCCCCCTCTTTTGCGCGCCAGGTGATGACTATCCATCGCCTTGGTCAATAACCAGTAACTATATGCATTAAAACGCTTCACCAATTTATCCCCCTGATAATTCAAATAAGAAGAGGCGCGAAAATCATCGATCTTCTCCGGATCAGGATCGGTCTGCTTTTCCTGAAAAGTCTGGTAGTTCCGATAAGTCAACATTCCAATAGCCCGCGCAGCTTTTAAGCCCCGTGCACCAGCATCCGGCTTTGGTTCCTGCCAACTCATATCTGCTTCAATCGCCAGCCGTTGTGCCGTATGAACGGCTACCCCCCAGGCACTTTCTGAGGGTGAAGTAGCAATTAAAAAAAGTCGTTTGATAACATCCTTTTCCATCAATGCCCACTCCAGCACCTGATAGCCACCCATACTACCCCCCATCAGCAAATCAATTTTTTCAATCCCCAGGTGCTTGCGCAATAAAATATGTGCAGCCACCATATCGCGGATGGTTACCTGCGGGAAGCTGCTATAATAGGGTTGTCCGGTTCGTGGATCTGAACTCAGGGGACCCGTCGTTCCGTAACATGAACCCAGTATATTGGCACACACAATAAAATCATGGGCAGGATCAAAACAAAATCCCGGACCAATCATTCCCTTCCACCAATCGGCTGCATCTGAATTGGCTGTCAGAGCATGACAAATCCATACTACCCGCCGGGCGGTGGACTGATGGCCCCAGGTATGGAATTTAATCTGCAACTCAGGCAATACAGCGCCATTTTCCAGCGTAAATGAATGGGGATGATGGTAGGTCTGCATGTAGGCCTTGAATTATTCCACAAAATAAAGATATGGTTAGATACCTTTGTTAAAATATTTTGTCAACCAGCGGTTCGCTTATCTCTTTTACCGCTATCAATATTTTCTGTATGTCACTTCATCCTGAAACCAATGCCATTCGTATACAGGTAGACCGAACTCCGGAAAAAGAACATGCCGTTCCATTATTTCTAACCAGCAGCTTTTGTTTCGATCAGGCAGAAGATATGCGTGCTGCTTTCGCGGATGAAACGGATGATAATATCTATAGTCGATTCAGTAATCCGAATGTTCAGGAGCTGGTAGATAAAGTATGCGCCCTGGAAGGGGCGGAAGCCGGATATGCCACCGCTTCCGGCATGAGTGCTGTTTTTAGTTCCTTTATGGCATTGCTGCAGCAGGGCGACCACCTGATTTCCTGCAATGCAGTTTTTGGTAGTACCCATGCCATTATCTCCAAATACCTGCCCCGATTCGGAATTGAATATACATACGTATCAGCCAACGCTACGGAAGAAGAATGGAAAGCAGCGTTCCGTTCCAACACAAAAATGATCTACCTGGAATCACCTACCAATCCCGGACTGGAGATTCTTGATATAGCAATGATTGCCCGACTGTCAAAAGAAAGAAAGGTAATCCTCAACGTAGACAATTGTTTTGCCACCCCCGCCTGTCAGCAACCCATCGCTCTGGGTGCCGACCTGGTGATTCATTCTGCTACCAAATGGATGGATGGACAAGGAAGGGTATTAGGCGGAGTGATCGTAGGCAAAAAAGAATTGCTACATGAAATTTATTTATTCTGCCGCAGCACAGGCCCCGCCCTCTCCCCCTTCAATGCATGGGTACTGAGCAAAAGTCTCGAAACACTTTTTGTTCGCATGGAAAAACATGCTGCCAACGCACTGTATATCGCCCAAAAATTACAAGCGCATCCTGCCATTGCTGGTTTACGTTATCCCTTCCTGCCCTCCCACCCGCAGCATACCATCGCTTTGCAACAAATGAAGAATGGGGGTGGTATCGTTTGCTTTGACCTCAAGGGTGGTTTGGAAAATGGAAGAGCCTTCCTGAATCGGCTGAAATTATTATCCCTCACCGCTAATTTGGGTGATACCCGTTCCATCGCCTCTCATCCTGCCAGTACAACCCATTCCAAACTTACTGAAGAAGAAAGAAAAGCGGTGAATATAACCCCCGGACTGATTCGCATAAGCGTAGGACTTGAACATCCCGATGATATTTTGCAGGATATACTGCAGGCACTGGATGCTTAATGCTCAAAAGGGAATAACAAAATGTTCCCTGGCCAACTGTTCCGGACGAATAAATACAAGCCCGATAAAAAACAGATCAATGGTTAAGGTAACGGAAGGATGTGCTTGAATCTGATGCCATGCCTGTTCCATCTCTTGGCTCCAGTGAATATCATCCATAACAAAAATTGTTCCCCCATGCGCATGAAGCAGCAATTGCTCAAAATAACGGAGCGTGGGTTCGAGCCGGTGATTGCCATCAATGAAGATGAGATCCCATGGTTCTGATACACTCAACACTCCGGACAGTGTATCATCGAAATTACCTTCAATGAGCTGAATATTTTTCAACCCCAATCGCTGAAATACTTCCCGGGCTTTTTCTGCATAAGCAGCAGCTCCCTCCATCGTTGTTACAGAAGTATCAGCACGAGCACTGGCAAGATAAGAAGTGGTTATGCCAAGACAAGTACCCAACTCCAATACCCGTTTACATTGATAATGCTGAACCAACCTGAACAATAGCCGGGCATATTTAGGCGGTTTGAGCGATCGGGCAGCAATCTTACTAATGGTACGGGTAGACAGGTTACCATGCATTCCCCCTGCCCCAAAATCTGCCACTTCTACCTTTTCAGCACTGTTCAGCAGTCGTTCCCGCTCTTGCTCGATACTCGCATAGGCATAAAAAAAACGATCGTCTTCGAGCACCTCTGTCACCCATTCAAACACAAAGGGAGAATGAATGCCATGACCCTTCCTGCCCCTGGCTTTCCAGCGGTATTGAAAATAGCGATATGCAATTTGCCAGATATTATACATCTTCCTGAGATAGATGAGCGAAGGATCGGGTTAGCCAAAATACAGACAATGAAATACATAACATACTAACCCATGCTATCAGTTGAAAGTACCAATTATAGAGATTCCAATAAGTAGGGGGGTGATAGATTAACAAAATCAGAAAAAGGAAAAAAGTTAATCCACGATGACTGCGCCAGCGTTTCCAGAGAAACAACAAAGGGAGAAGGGTAAGAATAATCTTTGCCATCAAATGCATATCCAACATTTCATACCAGTCAATGGAATGGTTGCTCGGTGCCGGGGGGAGTAATACATACAACTGATAAAACCAGGTCCACTGCTGAAATAGAAAAATGCTGTACAAGGGTAACCAGATATTCACTGCCGCCAATATCCGCAGGGCCGCTACTGAAGGACGCCGGATCAACCAGGGA
>JBIIRN010000118.1:0-6233 GCA_044341525.1 Sediminibacterium sp.
CATGAAAGTGTTGACATTGTTAGGTGCGAAAGTGAGCAGGTTTTCTCTGTCGATGCTGCTGGACGATAGTGATTTGAATTCATTGAGGTTGGCACTTAATCCAAGGTTGATCTTATTTTGGCGGAGGTTAATGTCACCTCCGAGGTTTACTTTACCCCGTGAATCAATACCCGTGCGGATTCCTCCATTATAACCAATTTTTTTGTTTTTCTTGAGTATGATGTTCAAAATACCTGCTGTACCACCGGAAGCATCGAATTTCGCAGATGGATTGGTGATTAATTCAACTTTGTCGATGATATCTGCCGGTATCTGATCTAATGTAAGGGTAGTAGGTCTGCCATCCACAAAAAGGGTAGGGGCTGCATTGCGGAGGGTAACATTTCCGTCGATGTCAACATTCAGGGAAGGAATGTTCCTCATCACTTCAGCAGCTGTTTGTCCGGTACTATTCAGGTTTTTATCTACTGTAAAAATCTTACGATCAATTCCCAGCTCCAGTAGGGGCTTTGCAGAAGAAGTGACAGTTACTGCTGCTAAAGTTGCTGAATCACCTATCAATTTAATATTCCCCAGGTCTTTGTCGATCATGCCCATCATCTGTTGAAAATTACCTCCGGCCGGGGGCATTTTCATCCCAAAACCAACAGTTTGAGTCAGTGGTTTGTATCCAAGACTGCTCACCTTTAATTGAAAGTTGCCAAATACCGATAAATTTTCAAAACTAAAATCGCCTACTGCTTTGGTGATTTGTGTATTCAAAATCACCTGCTTCATTTTTTTAGTAACTGTATCAAATTTATTTCCGACCAGTTGTACCGTAGCTCCGTCAATTCCTTTGCCTGTCTTTTCATCTACAATTTTTCCATACAAATGACCCATATTCATATTCTGGCCACCCGCACCGGAAGGTCTTCCCCCGGCAGGAAACTGGGCAATCAAATGGACAGTTGGAACCAGGAACAAAAAGGTCAGTTGAATTATTTTTTTCATATATAACTGCATTGCGATGCAAATTTCGGTAAGATTGAGCAAACTCTTCGCTTGTAAAGGGACAGGCGGTAATATGACAATTCTAAATGGATAAAGTTGTAAAACCCGGGGTATATCGCCCTTTTTAATCGGTGATCAGGCGAAAATGGTCAAAAAGACCTGTAAAAGACCGATCACAAAACCTAGAATAGCACCTACCAACTCTACAAAGCGGAACTCTTTTTGCATGATACTCATGAGTATTTGTTCCATTTTATTGGAGGAAAAGCCTGCAACTTTTTGTGTAACAATTGTTTCTAAGTCCAGCTGATCTTTTAAATGCAGAACATACGACTCCATGATTTCAGGAAAAAGTGTTTCCAGTTGTCGAACAAATACACCCTTCAATTCCTGGATGGTACTTTCGCCGATGAACATGCTGATCAGGGGCATTTGTTCAGGAAGTTGTTCACGCAGAAATCGGTCAATGTGTTTTTCAATGAGGGGCATGACTGTTTTCAGATTACCCGGATGGGTGATTTTGGAAGCGATATCTGAGAATGAAAGCAACTCATCGGAAACCAGTTTTCCCAAACGGGCAGCAAAAACTGCTTGCCTTTTCGGGAAGATTCCCTGGAAGGTAATACCCAGTATCTTTTTTGGCTCACGCGGATGGAATAACATTTTAATTGCTATCCAGTTAGTGAACCAGCCAATAAAGGCAGAAATCAGTGGTATAACGATCCAGGTGACCGGCATAAAATTTCAGATAAAAAAACCTACAAGATATTCCTGTAGGTTGGATGGGAGAACGAGGGGTCTCGAACCCCCGGCCTTCAGTGCCACAAACTGACGCTCTAACCAACTGAGCTACGCTCTCCGTTTTCGGCTGCAAAAATACAATAAATCCTGTTTTTTCACTGAATATTTTCATGGCTTTTTGTCGTACTATCCCTTCCAAACCTTTGTTAATTGCATTTGCTGATTTTCAGTGATGGTATTTTTCAATTATTTTTGATATTCCCCATGAAAAAAATATACGCATTTATGATGAGTAAAAAATGGTTGTTACTGGCAATGGTGTGTTTTGGCGCTTTATTTTTCGCCTTCAGAAATTCCACAATCGGACTGCTGGAGCCATCAAATCCCCGGCAACAATTACTAAAAGAGGTGGGCAGGGTATTGGAAGAACAGCACTATGACCCCAAACTTATTGATGACCGTTTTTCCCGTTTGGTATTTGCTCGTTTTTTAGATCAGTTGGATAGTGATAAGACCTTATTTACTCAAAAAGATATTGATTCATTAAAGGTATTTGAAAATACCCTTGATAATGAGATCCATGGAGAACCCATTACTTTCTTACCCGCAGTCAGTTCCCTTTACAATCGTCGCCTGGAAGAATGTGCTGATATCTACAAAGATATTCTTCGAACACCTTTTGATTTTTCTGAGAATGAATCGGTTGAACTGGATGGAGAAAAAATACCCTACGTAAAAAATGAGGGGGAGCGTCGAGATCGCTGGCGCAAAAAACTGAAATATTTTACCCTGGAGCGATATGCAGACCTGATTGAGCAAAGAGAAAAAAATAAAGATCAGAAAGATTTTCAGGTGCTGCCCGATTCCGCTTTAGAGAGAAAAGCCCGTGAGCAGGTGCTGAAACTCATGAACGATAACTATGGTCGTATTCGCAGCACCTTTAAAGAAGAAGTTCGTTTTAGTACCTACCTGAATACCATCACCAACCTGATGGACCCCCATTCCGATTATCTCGCCCCGGTTGAAAAGCGGGCTTTTGATGAGCGAATGAGCAATGAGTTCTTCGGTATAGGGGCCCAACTCACCAAAGATGACTACGGTATCAAAATTGCCAGTATCATCACCGGTGGAGCCGCTTATAAGTCAGGACAAATCGTTGTGAATGACATCATCATCAAGGTTGCCCAGGGGAACGAGGAACCTGTAGATGTAACGGCGTATGCAACGGAAGATGCAGTGAAACTCATCCGGGGGAATAAGGGAACTGAAGTGCGACTCACCATTAAAAAAGAAGATGGTACAATCAAAGTCGTTTCACTTATTCGGGAAAAAGTAAATCAGGACCAGGGCCTGGCTCGCAGTGCGGTGATCAGACAGGGCGATAAAAAAGTTGGGTACATCCTGCTGCCCGATTTTTATTCCAATTTTGAAGATGTCAATGGCCACCATTGTGCTGCCGATATCGCCGCTGAATTACAAAAACTAAAAGCAGAAAAAGTAGATGGCATTGTTATCGACATTAGAAACAATGGCGGAGGTTCCTTGTATGAGGTAGTAAAGATGGTGGGGTTATTCATCAAATCCGGCCCCATTGTTCAGGTAAAAGATCGTTCCGGTAATGTAGACCAGCGTACCTGGTATGACAGCGATGAAAGAATATTGTACAATGGTCCACTGGCAGTATTGGTTAACCAGTTCAGTGCGAGTGCCAGTGAAATCTTTGCCGGTGCAATTCAGGATTACAATCGGGGAATAATCATTGGAAGTTCTTCCACTTTCGGGAAAGGTACTGTTCAGCGTCAGGTACCCTTCGGCTCCCGGAATGATTTTGCCTCCAGTAGAACCGATATGGGGGCCATGACACTTACTTTTCAAAAGTTCTTCCGCGTCAACGGCGGCTCTACTCAATTAAAAGGAATTGTTCCCGATATTATTTTACCGGATCCTTATGAATATTTTAAAGTGCGCGAGAAGGACATGCCTGAAGCATTACCCTGGGATGAAATTCCCCGTGCCCAGTATGAACCTTGGCAAAAAAGGGAGGCTTTGACCAACATCATTGAAAAAGAAAATACCATCATAAAATCCAATTCAAATTTTAACCTGCTGAAAGATAACCTGATCTGGTTGTCGAAGAATAATGATATGCCTCCTTCTTTGCTGCTATCCGCTCATCGAATGAAGCAAAAACAAATACAGCAGACTGTAAGTCAGAATGGTAACTTGTTGAATTTACCCGGAGAAATGAATATTGACTATCTCGATTCGGAGAGAGATAAATTCATCAGCCACCCCGATAAAACGAAGTCTGATTTCTATACTGCCTGGCTTAAATCACTGAGGAAAGATGTTCACATCGAAGAAGGCGTTCGGGTGATCAGTCAATTGGCAGATGCAGGTAGATCAACACTTGTCGACAACCGTTAATCATTAGTTCAGTATTTTCGGTCTATGTCTTCAGCAGAAAAAAAATCGATCACCCCTCCTAAACAGTGGCTGGCGGTATATACCAAGCCAAGATGGGAAAAAAAGATTGATACGGTATTAATCCGGAAAGGTGTCAATAGTTGGTGCCCGGTGCAAAAATCTGAGCGCCAGTGGTCTGACAGGAAGAAAATCATCGAAGAGCCCTTGTTCAGATCTTATGTATTTGTACACATCGATGCAACTGAAAGAGGAAAGGTATTATCTACTGAGGGAGTCTTGAATTTCGTTCACTACCTGGGAAAGCCTGCCATTATACGTGATGAAGAAATCGATTTGATTCGAAAATACCTGGGTGAAAAAGGGGCTGCCCTATCTGTAATTTCAGAAGAGGGCTTTCAGGAGGAGATGAAGGTGATTGTTGACCATGGCGTTTTCATGGGCAATGAAGGAACTGTTGTTCGGGGAGGAAAAAAGAAAGTCTTCGTTCGCCTGGAAAGCCTCGGTCAGGTTATGATCGTAGAATTTCCTGCAGAATATATCAGTCCGATTCTCTAATCTATCTTATTACAATTGCCAGTCCATGATCCGGTTGGCCCACTCACTGCGATAGGGAGTTTTGACGCGGATATAGTTATCTGTATATCCCTCCATCATCCCTTCCTTTTCATGGTCTTCCCATAGAACCGGCCGGGAGGTGCCGGAAAATCCTTCCTGAAACAATTGTTGTTTGCGGTAAGAAAGATGGCGGAGTATTTTATTTCTTCGATTTCTCTCATGAATCGGTACCGAATCGTTCATGCTGGCTGCGGGGGTATTTTCCCTTTCAGAATAGGTAAACACATGTAAATAGGTAATATCCAAATCCTGCAAGAAGGAAGCAGTCTCCTGGAACGCTTTTTCATCTTCTCCGGGATAGCCCACAATAACATCAACACCAATAGCCGCATGCGGCATCAATGATTTGATGTGTGCAACCCGCTCTACATAGAGTTCCCTCCGGTACCTGCGACGCATGGAAGCCAGAATTTGATTACTGCCACTTTGTAAGGGTATATGAAAATGGGGCATAAAACAAGAACTTGCAGCAACCGTTTCTATGATCTCCGGGTGAAGCAAATTCGGCTCTATGGAAGAAATCCTGAAGCGAGGAACAGCTGCCTGTTGATCGAGTTGCCTCACCAGTTCAGCAAAATGAGAAGTTCGGGTGCCATCCGGACTGATGCCAAAATCACCCAGATTAACACCGGTGAGAACGATTTCCTGTACTCCTTCCTTGGCCAATTGTTCCACTTGTTGAAGCACTTTGGAAATTGTTTGGCTTCGACTGCGACCCCGGGCCATGGGTATGGTACAAAAAGTACACGAATAATCACAACCATCCTGCACCTTCAGAAATGTTCGGGTTCTGTCTTGCTGGGAAAAAGCAGTGTGAAAGTCGTGTACCTCCTCAATATCACAACTGCAGATGCGGGCAGCCCCTGTTCTGGATAAATTTTTCAGGTGGTCGGTCAGGTTAAACTTTGCAGAAGCCCCCAGTACCAGATCAACCCCTTCCATAGCTGCAATGGCTTCGGGTTGTAACTGGGCATAACAACCTGTAATCACCACAAAACTATCGGGCGAACGGCGGCGGATGCGTCTGACCAGTTGCCGGCATTCCTTGTCCGCATTCTCTGTCACCGAACAGGTATTGATAACATAAATATCTGCCTGCTCATCGAAATCTCTTCTGGTAAAGCCATCCCTCTCCACCAGGCGGGCAAGAGTAGAGGTTTCCGAAAAGTTCAGCTTACAGCCAAGGGTATGAAATGCTATGCTGCCGGGTGATTCCATGGGGCGCAAAGATAGGATAGTTTTAAGGAAAAGGGGGCTGGCGCATCCTTTCCACAGGGTAAAACTTTAGCAACTCTTCATTTCCCCGTTTACCATTAAAAAGGTAAGTTTGCAACCACGAAAACAATCATCGTATTATGCAGTTTAACAAAATCAACAACCTGGTCGGCTGGGCTGTCAGCCTCATCGCCTGTACCGTGTATGTAATGACCGCTGAACCGGGCGGTAGTTTTTGGGAT
>JBIIRN010000227.1:0-3620 GCA_044341525.1 Sediminibacterium sp.
GAAGAAAGAGTCGAACGGCAGTTTGCGCATCGTCCATGCGGCCTGCTGCATTGATGCGGGGCGCGATGACAAATACCAGGTTCTGACTATGAATTTTTTGTTGAACACCTGCGAGTGTCATGAGCGCCTGAATACCCGGTGAGGGGTTTTCATTAATTTTTTTCAATCCGTAATATGCCAGTACCCTGTTTTCTCCTGAAACGGGTACAATATCGGCAGCAATGGCCGTTACCACCAAATCAATGTATTTCCAATAACTTTCTGAGGAGAGGCCCAGTCGGCCGGATAGGGCCATCATCAGCTTGAAACCAACCCCGCATCCGCACAATTCTTTGAAAGGGTAGGAGCAATCCCGTTGTTTGGGATTCAATATTGCATAGGCAGGCGGCAGCACGTCGTCTGGGAGGTGGTGATCGCAGACGATGAAATCAATTCCTTTTTCAGCGGCCTGGGTGATCAGATCGACGGACTTGATACCACAATCCAGCGATATCACTAAAGTAAAACCATTGTTGGACGCATAATCAATACCGGCTTGGGATATGCCGTACCCTTCCCGGTAGCGGTGAGGGATATAGAATTCAGCAGCAGGATGCAGTTCCCGGATGAATTGAAAGACGGAGGCCACCGATGTTGTTCCGTCTACATCATAATCACCATAAACCAATATTTTTTCCTGTTGCTCAAAAGCCTGGAGGATGCGCAATACGGCTTTGTCCATGTCCTTCATTAAGAAAGGATCATGTAAGTGTTGGGGGTCGGGTCTGAAAAAAAGACGGGCGGTTTCATAATCTTTAATTCCTCTTTGCACGAGCAGGCGACTGATCATGGGATGAACCTGCAGTTCGCGGTGCAGGGCAGCTACTTCCTCTTCGGAAGCGGATAATATTTTCCATCTTTTCTCCATCAATAAGTTCTGTCGGTCGTATATCGAACCAGTTCATTTAAAGCATCTCTGCAGTCAGAGGGTGGGAATTCATTCAATACCTGCAAGGCCTCGTCGCGGTAAGCCATCATTTTTTGGGTAGCATAGTCAATTCCACCGGTTTCTGTTACCCGATCAATTACCCATTTTACTTTTTCTTTTTTGTCGTTCTGGTTGTGAACGATATAAATAATTTGTTTTCGGATTTCCGGGGAGCAATGTTCCAGGGTATATATCAGCGGTAAGGTCAGCTTTTTTTCCTTGATGTCATTGCCGGTAGGTTTACCGATGTCTCCGTTGCCATAGTCGAACAAGTCATCTTTGATTTGGAATGCCATGCCAACTTTTTCACCAAAGATTTTTAGTTTTTCAACTTCAGGGGTATTTCCGTAAGTGCTGGAAGCTCCCGCCGCGCAGGCGGAAGACAGGAGGGCAGCCGTTTTACCGCGAATGATTTCGTAGTAAACTTCTTCGCTGAAATTCAATTTTCTTGATTTTTCAAATTGCAAGAGTTCCCCTTCACTCATCACTTTTACTGCATCGGCCAGGGTTTCCAGTATAATGTACTCTTTGTTATTGAGTGCCAGCAGCAGGGCTTTCATCAGCAGGTAGTCACCTACGAGTACGGCAATTTTATTTTTCCAGAGGGCGTTCAGCGAAAAGAATCCTCTTCTTTCCAATGAATCATCGATTACATCATCGTGTACGAGTGAGGCGGTATGAAGTAGTTCCACCAGGGAGGCAGCCCGGTAACTGCTTTCATTGACGGGCCCTCCGAGCCGTGCACAGAGTAGCACGAACATGGGGCGCAGTTGTTTGCCCTTCCTTTTAACAATAAAGCGCATGATACGATCTAACAGGGAAACCCTGCTTCTGACGGCGTCTCTGAAATGCTTTTCAAACAGTTCGAGTTCATCTGATATTACCTTTCGGGCCAGTTCCATTCGATAAATATGGCGCAATATACTCAGGATAGGAACAATATGAACGGGAGCCGCCTCGTTATTCGGTAATTACGCTGGTTTACAGGTGTTTTTTCTCTGTGAAAGAAATGTCAAAATAAATTCTTATAGGCAGCAAAAGACTAAATTTGTATGTCCATTCCATGTGCATTTTCCCGCTTAAAATTACCCTTTATGATATTGAAAAAATTGTTACCTATCTTCTTGCTGTCTATGTTGACCCAACTGACTGCAAATGCGCAGATTGACTGGGGTTGGAGCTGGACAGATTCAGCAGTGGTAGCCAATAAACGCATGCCGCAGCGGGCAGAGTTTTTGGCCAATGAGTACCCTTATCCTCCCAAGCCCCGCAATATGTGGGAAATAGGTATTAGTTTGGGAAATTCCCGCGTCATTGGAGATGTGACCAATTTTAAGTTTGGTTATGGAGTGGGTTTAAATGCGCGCAAGGCCTTGTCAAATATTATTTCTGTTCGTGCGGGGGTGATTTATTCCCAGACAACCGGAATCAATCCGATTTTAAGCACAAATGCTCCTACCGATGGATTTCTGACCTCTACAACTCCTTACCGGGCGATTACCGGTTATGACAGATATGCGGCCTATAATCCAGCCAACAGCAACAGTGCATTGAAGGCATTTGCGGCCAACTATGTCAATAAGAGTTATACCGGAACGCTCGATGTGATTGTTTCCACCAATACGGTGAGTCATTTTCGTGGCAATCCCAAGTGGGATATTTATTTGTTTGCCGGTTATGCATTTGTGGCGGCTGATGTAACCACGCGTATTTCAACGGATGCAGCAGGAGCTTCCCCTTTTAATTTTTCTACTTTGAACTACAACGGTAAAAAAGCCGAGGTGCAGTCTGCTATTAATGAGGCGCTCAATGGGGCTAATACGGTAGCAACTACTGCGCCAATTCGCAATCGCCGCCGTGATTTAGGAACCGGCGATATGATTATGACACATGCTTTTTCTTTTGGAGCGGGTTTTTCTTATAAGTTAAATGAGAAGATGAGTGTAGGTTTTGAGAATCGCTTCATCAATACGTTAAATGGAGACATGGATGCATTGCATACCGGGCGCAATGATTACTTCAATGTGGCGACGGCGCATTTTCGCATCAGTCTGGGTAACCGGTCTAAAAAGGTTCAGCCATTGTACTGGTTGAATCCGAATAATTATGTGTACAGGGAGTTGAATGAGCCACGTCACATGAAGATGGCTAAGCCGGTGTTGAATGATGCGGATAAGGATGGTGTAACTGATCAGTTTGATTTGGAGCCCAATACGCCGCTGGGGGCTCCCGTGGATACGCATGGTGTATCGAAAGATACCGATGGTGATGGTGTGCCTGACTATAAGGATAAAGAATTACTGACACCTCAGCAATGTTTCCCGGTAAATGCAGATGGGGTAGGAAGTTGTCCCGAGCCGGCTTGTTGCAAGGAATTAAGAACCCTGATTACCAACCGGGCTCCTGAGCCGGTTATGAATACTGAGTGTACGATAGGGAATTTGTTGTCTATTCCATTCCGTGGGAATGCGCGGTTGACGAAGGAGGCACAGCAATTGTTATCGGAAGCGGCTGTAACAATCAAGGCGAATCCTGCTTGTAAGATTAAAGTGATTGGCTATGGTTCTGCCAGCAAGTCTTCACAGCAGCTCAGTTGGGAGCGGGTGAATGCGGTGGTGAAATTCCTGGTGGAGAAGCAAGGCATTTCTGAGAG
>JBIIRN010000296.1:0-2597 GCA_044341525.1 Sediminibacterium sp.
GTCGTTTGTTGTTTGTGTATGCCCAGGATGGAGATGCGGCGATGGTAGATTTGCAGGGAACAACGGAAGACGGACCCAATACGGTTCCGGCTCCGCATCCGAATCTGAAGTCCAAAAATTAAATCTTAGTTTAATAGTTTTATAAATAGTCCGACATTGTCGGACTATTTTTTTATAGGTGGACAAGATGCTTTATTCGTCTCCTGATCTTTTATTCGCTGAAGCGAGTGACACATGCTTTATATGACGGAGCATTTTTTTAATTTGTCCCCTACATTTTCCTCAACTCCTCCTCTGTAAAATCTTCCAGTGATGAGAGAATGGCATCTGCCGCCCCCCATTTGGCATGTTCTCTTTCAGCTGCATGCGGCACCACCACACATTTCATCCGCGCTGCCTTGGCTGCCAGCATGCCGTTGAATGAATCTTCAAAACAAATGCAACTGACTGGCAACACACCTAACTGCTCCGCACAATTCAAATATACCTGCGGATGGGGCTTGCCATAAGGTAAATTCTCCGCTGATGCCTCCGCCATTACATACGTTTCAATACCCGTAATCTTTTTGGCAATGGTAATTAACTCAGGTGGGGAAGAAGTGGCGAGCCCAATTCGAAAACCTCGTTCCTGAAAAAACTGAAAAATATAATTCACACCGGGCAGGGTTCTTGCCTCCCGGCTGATCTTATCTAACACCAGGTCTACAATCTCTTTTTCCACCCGTGGAAAAATGGCAGGATCCTGCCCATACCGAGTAAGCCACCAGGCAACGAACTCTTTGGTGCGTAGTCCGGTCGTCGTTGCATACGCCTCCGGCGTCAGGTGCACGCCATAATTGGCAAATATTTCTGCTGCCGCCTGGTTCCACAACGGCTCACTGTCTATGAGCAGTCCGTCAATATCAAAAATCACTGTGTTTAATTGCATACTATTCATAAGAGCCGCAAAAATACCCTTTCCGATGAATTATCCGATTTTAAGGTGCCCCTGTGATAAAATCGGTAAGATTGTTTAGCTTAGCAGTTCACTTTTGCACCTTGCCGTAGAGAAGCAACCCCGGTGCAGTGTGGAAGATTGATTTGTTTGAGCCGTAACGAAAAACTTGCGCATGGTCCGTTCGTTGGTATATGCATTGGTGGGAGCAGTTTCCTGGCCCGGATTGGTGATTTTTAACCGAATCAAAATTGAGGGAACAGAACATCTCCGTTCCTTACCCAAGGGAAACGTACTTTTTGTCAGCAACCACCAAACCTATTTCGCCGATGTGATCGCTTTCCTGCATATTTTCTGTGCAGTTAAGTGGAGAAGAGAGAACCGCTTAGGTATTCCCTTCTACTTACTCAACCCCTTTACCAATGTTCATTTTGTCGCTGCCGAAGAAACGATGAACGGCAGTTTATTGTCCCGCATCTTCAAACTCGCCGGTGCCCTGACCGTAAAACGTACTTGGCGGGAAAAAGGTAAAGATGTATCCAGGGAAAGGGATGAATCGGATACCCAAAAAATTGATGAGGCGCTGCACAACAGTTGGATCATCACTTTCCCGCAGGGAACCACCAAACCCTTTGCCCCGGGCAGAAAAGGGACAGCCCACATCATTAAAAACAACCAACCCATCGTGATACCGGTTGTGATCAATGGTTTCTGGCGGGCTTTTACAAAGACCGGACTTTCCTTCAAAAAGACTGGTACACAATTAACGGTTCGTTTCAAGGAACCTTTGGTTATTGATTACACCCAACCGGTAGATGCTATATTAGACCAGGTGATGGAGGCAATAGAGCAAAGCAAATCTTTCATGATGAAAGGCAGACATCACCTCATGCAGATGCTCGATAAATAACTGCAATTATTCTCCCACAAAAAGTGCCTTGAGTTCATTGGCATCGTGGGGTTTCATTTTTCCTCCGAGAATCAAACGCAGTTGTCTTCTTCTCAATGCTCCGTCGAATAACTTTTTTTCTTCTTCTGTCTCTGCAATCAGTTCGGGTACTTTTCTGGGCTTGCCATTGGGATCGAGGGCAACGAAAGTGAAAAAGGCCTCATTGCTTTCATATTTGTATTGGTGCAACAAATCTTCCCCCCAAACTTTGATATAGATTTCCATAGAAGTATTGAAGGCACGACAAACCTTGGCGCGGATGTGTACCACATTCCCCAGCTTAATGGGATTCTTAAAACTAATATTATCAACCGAAACTGTCATGCTGGGTGTATTGCAATGCTTTCCGGCAGCAATGCCGGCAGCGATGTCCATCCAATACATCAATCTACCACCCATCAGGTTGCCGAAGGTATTGGTATCGTTGGGCAATACCAGTTCATTCATAATCGTCAGACTATCTTCTGCTTTTTTTGGTTCCATGTCTCAACTCAATTTTGGCAAAGTTCCTGCTTTATGGGCAGTCCGCCATTTTTTGTCTGTTAAATAACTACTTTTTCCAGCCGGGAAAGAAAAGCAGCATCTACTTCTGCTCCGATTCCGGGCTCTTCCCCTACGGATACCCGCATCCCGTTGAATTGAACGCCGCCGATCACCGGATCGGTCAGATGTCCCAGCAAACAAGTATCCAGGTCATAGAAACGTATGTTGTTG
>JBIIRN010000119.1:0-6218 GCA_044341525.1 Sediminibacterium sp.
TTGTTGTGTGAAAAAGCTATTTATTCTAAGCTTGATCATTTGCCTGCATCCTTTCACATATGGGTATGGTCAGTTGGTGCCGGTTGATACCGCCGAATTCAACAACAGAGTACGTTCAGGTAATATGAAGAAACTTGGCTCCATTCGTTTATTTGAGGACTGGCGCCCGGCGAAAGTAAAAATTACGCAAGGCAAATTGATCACAGGAGTATTGGTGAATTTCGAAGTGTATAGTGGTGAAACGCTTTATCAGAATAAAGCTCTCTACAAAAATGATAACCAGTCAATCGAGATTCTCGATCAGCTTGATTACATAGAAACAGATTTCGATCATCCCGGAGAAAGACGATTGTTCATGAACGGATTTATATCGAAAGATTTTAGTCCGACCACCTTTTTGCAGGTGTTGAATCAGGGGCAACATCGACTATTGAAACTGGAAAAAAAGGTGTTAATTGTAGGTATTTCGGATAACAGATTTGACAAAAATGCCACCCGACTTGGAATAAAAACCGAATATTACATTGCAGACAATCAGGCAGCCAAATATATCAAGCTGACGGAATCTGCGCTTGGGAAAATAGCGGGTGATAAGAAAAATGAGCTGAAGGCATTCATTGAATCCAACCAACTGGATGTAAAACAGGAAGCTAACTTTGTCAGGGCGCTTTCCTATATAAATGGGTTGTAGGTATTGCCTTCAAAATCCCCCCTCCCCTCCGGTCCTGATACTTTTAAAAAAAAATTCACGGATTGTAATAATTGCCTCAATTTAACAACTAATCTAAGCGGTAGTGTAACATTTAGAGTAATATTGCGTTTCAACTACTGTAACAGAACAACTTTACAGCCATGAAAAAAGTCCTTCTCGCACTCTTCGTATTGATTTCTTTTGGCTCCTGCCGTCAGAATGAATGCATCAAATATGTGAAAATGGGCGGACAAGTAATCAAAGAAGCAATACCCGCTTCAGGCGATGCCGGGTCACATTTACATCTTCCCCAACAGAAGCCGGTAAACACCATTGAACTTTCGTTATTAAATCCGATAGAATCAATGACCGACCGCATGACCCGCTGATAATACTGCTTCACAGGTCATTTTCCTTATTTTTGCCACCGGAAATGCTCCGGAACTTTCGGCATAGGGCCGAAGTATTGTCAGGATATTTTTCCCTCTAGCAGTATGGAACTCAGCAAAAACTTTATTCCGGCGGAAGCCGAAACCAAATGGTACCAACATTGGATGGATCAGGGTTATTTCAATAGCCAACCCGATGATCGTCCCTCTTATACGATAGTTATTCCTCCCCCCAATGTAACCGGCGTACTACACATGGGGCATTGTTTGAATAATACCATACAAGATATTTTGGTACGTCATGCCAGGATGTCGGGGTACAATGCCTGCTGGGTGCCGGGTACCGACCATGCCTCTATCGCCACAGAAGCCAAGGTAGTGGCTATGTTAAGAGAAAGAGGCATCGCTAAATCCTCCCTAAGCAGGGAAGAATTTCTCACTTATGCCTGGGAATGGAAGGAAAAATATGGAGGTATTATTCTGCAACAGCTGAAAAAAATGGGTTGCAGTCTGGATTGGAACAGGACCTCCTTTACCATGGATGATGACTACTACCGGACAGTAATTAAGGTATTTGTAGACCTCTACAACAAAGGTCATATTTATCGGGGTAAACGCATGATTAATTGGGATGTGAAAGCCCAGACTGCCCTCAGTGATGAAGAAGTGATCTATCGGGAAGTCAATAGTAAACTCTATCACCTGAACTATAGAATAGAAGGCGAGGATGAGATTGCCGCCAAGGGTATCACCATCGCCACAGTTAGACCTGAAACCATTCTGGGTGATACCGCTATATGCGTACACCCCGATGATCCCAGATACCAACACTTGATTGGAAGAACGGCCCTGGTGCCCTTGATTCATCGCCGCATTCCCATCATCGCTGACAGTTATGTTACCCCTGAATTTGGTACGGGTGCTCTAAAAGTGACACCGGCTCATGATATGAATGATTACCAGTTGGGGATTAAGTACGGACTGGAAGTAATAGATACCATGAACGACGATGGCACCCTGTCGGAAGCTGCCCTATTATTTGTGGGTGAAGACCGATTGGAGGTAAGAAAGAAAATCATTCCCCAACTGGAAGCAGCAGGACATTTGGTAAAAGTCGATACTTATGTCAACCAGGTAGGCTTCAGTGAAAGAACCGATGCCATGGTAGAACCAAGACTTAGTCTGCAATGGTGGGTAAGTATGAAACAATTGGCCGCCCCCGCACTGGAAGCTGTCATGAAAGATGATATTCATTTTCATCCCGCCAAATTTAAAAATCTCTACCGCCATTGGATGGAGAACATTAAAGACTGGTGCATCAGCAGACAGTTGTGGTGGGGACACCGAATTCCAGCGTATTATGCACCGGATGGGTCCTTTACAGTGGCAACTTCTACCGAAGAAGCACTGGCAATTTTACAAAAAGAGCAACCCCAACTTAAGTTGAGTGATCTGCGGCAGGATGAAGGTTGTCTCGATACCTGGTTCTCCAGCTGGCTTTGGCCATTTGAAGTTTTTCGCGGATTGTCCCAACCCGGCAATCCGGAAGTAAAATATTACTACCCAACCAACACCCTCGTAACTGCTCCAGAGATCATTTTCTTCTGGGTAGCCAGAATGATCATGGCTGGATATGAATACATGGGAGAACTACCCTTCAAAGATGTTTATTTTACGGGAATAGTGCGGGACAAGCAGGGCAGGAAAATGAGCAAGAGTCTGGGTAACTCCCCGGATCTGTTGGCATTGATTGATCAATACGGTGCCGATGCTGTAAGATTCGGTATTATGATCGCCTCCCCTGCCGGAAATGATATCTTATTTGATGAAGCCGGACTTGAACAGGGAAGACATTTCAATAATAAGTTGTGGAATGCGATGCGGCTGGTGAAGGGATGGGAAGAAAGACTTGGAATAAATGATGCCCACGCAAGTGACACCGCATTTGCCCGTAATTGGTTTTCTCAGCGACTCATGAAGACCCGCGAAGAAGTAGCAATCATGATGCAGCAATTCCGTTTAAGTGAGGCACTCAAAACGATCTACTCTCTTATCTGGGATGATTTTTGCAGCTGGTACCTCGAATGGGTAAAGCCCGGCATGGAACAACCGGTTTCACCGGAAGTATATGAACAGACCGTTGGCTACTTTGAAGAGTTATTGCATTTGCTTCACCCCTTTATGCCCTTCGTTACAGAAGAAATTTATCATGTGCTTCGTAAACAAAGCATTGATCTTTGTGTAAGGCCCTATACAACTTTACAACCTGCCCATGAACCCACTTTGTCAGCAGGCAGCTTATTGCAAGAACTCATTTCTGCCCTCAGGGATGCGAGAAATAAGCAACAAATTAAGCCCAAAACACCTGTAGACTTAGCGATACAAACACTTCAGCCGGAGAAATACAAGGATATCACCTATCTGTTATCGAAGCAGGTCAATGCTGCTGTTGTTCAGTTTACCAAAGAACCCATTGCAAAAAGCATAGTGGTAGCAGTCGAACAAGATCGTTTCTACATGAGTTCAGAAGAAATGGGTGATACAGCTACTCAAAAGGAGGGATTGCTCAAGGACCTACAACACCAGCAACAATTCCTGGAACAGGTAAGAAAAAAATTACAGAACGAAAAGTTCGTCAACAATGCCAAGCCAGAAGTCATTGCACTGGAAAGAAAAAAAGAGTCAGATGCCCTGGCGAGAATAGCAACCATTGAAAGTGCGTTGAAGGAATTCAGTAACGGATAAATGATTTTTCAAGATTGAAACAGAATTACCTCATACATCGTACTCTTTTATTAGTAGGAACAATACTAACTTGCTTACAACCTGTGGTGGTTTCCGCCCAGGGGGATGCAGATTATGCAACCATCAAAGCCATCAATCCCCGGTATCCAGACAATCGCACTTTCAAGACATTTTCTTCTGCTGCCTACCCGGTTGCTTTTAGTTTACCAATCAGTATCATGGCAGTTTCTCTGGTAACTGATTATGAGAAGGGACAAAAAATCAGCTATGAAATGATGGGTGGATTGGTTTTAACGGCTGCCACTACCGGCGTATTGAAGCGGTTGGTGAATCGTCCCCGGCCTTATGAACGATACAATGATATTTATCCGGATGAGAGGGAGAGTGGAAATTCCTTTCCCTCCGGACATACTTCATTATCTTTTTCCAATGCAACCAGCCTTTTGCTGACTACACAAAAATGGTACCTGGCTGCTCCAGCCTATTTATGGGCTTGTGGAGTGGGCTATTCGAGAATTTATTTGGGACAGCATTATCCCAGTGATGTGATTGCAGGGGCTATTACCGGTGCAGGCGGAGCATACCTGTCGCACGTACTCAGGAAAAAATTTTTTGATGGACCCCGGCGTCGAAAGCCGGTTCGGCTGCCCTGATTACTATACCAGCACGTGCGTATCCTTGATTACTCCCATAACAAATACACTTTGTAACTGACCAATGTTTTCTGCCTGGCTGAGTTTATTGACATGAAAATGATAGTAATCATCCATGTTTTCTGCCACTACTTTCAGCATGAAATCAAACTCACCGGATATGTTATAACATGCAATGATCTCCGGCATTTCCAAAATACGCTTGATAAAACGAGTGCCGGCACTCTTATTGTGTTGGCGAAGTGATACATAACAAATAACCATTAATCCTTTATTGACCAAGTTCGGATTCAACAAAGTGGCATATTGCCGGATGACTCCCTGTGTTTCCAAGCGACGGATTCTTTCGTGTACGGGGGTGGTGCTTAATTTTATTTCAGCAGCAATCTCCCGAACAGTAGCCCTTGCATTCTGCTGTAAGATGCGCAAAATGGCCAGGTCTTTTTCATCTAGCATGACGGGTAAAAGAGATTTTTCTGCTATTACTGAGGATTTTGGCATAGGAATTAAGTATTTTATACTACTAAATTAGTAATTTATATTATTTTGTACTATTTTATTAATTTATTTTATTAAATAATGCTACCGTTTTACCTTTGCACATAAATTAAAATATATGTCAACTACATTCCAACACATTGATTTTACCCTCGCCAATAAAGTTGCAGATATGCGACTGGCTGATTGGGGCAGGAAAGAAATAAAACTGGCGGAAGCAGAGATGCCGGGATTGATGGCGGTGCGCGAAGAATATGCCGGCAAACAGCCATTAAAAGGAGCTCGTATTGCGGGTTGTCTGCACATGACCATTCAGACTGCTGTGTTGATTGAAACACTGGTAGCATTGGGTGCGGAAGTAAAATGGAGTTCCTGTAATATTTTCTCCACGCAGGACCAGGCAGCTGCTGCGATTGCTGCTGCCGGTATCGGAGTATTTGCCTGGAAGGGACAGACTCAGGAAGAAGCTGATTGGTGCATTGAACAGACACTATTTTTCGGTAGTCCCGATCGCCCCCTCAACATGATCCTGGATGATGGTGGCGACTTGACCAATATGGTATTTGACAAATACCCAGAATTGATCAAAGGTATCCGCGGATTATCTGAAGAAACTACTACAGGCGTTCACCGTTTGTACGAAAGAATGGTGAAGGGTACATTGCCGATTCCGGCCATCAATGTGAACGATTCTGTGACCAAATCTAAATTCGACAACAAATATGGCTGTCAGGAGTCGCTGGTAGATGCGATTCGCCGCGCAACTGATATTATGATGGCGGGAAAAATTGCTGTAGTAGGTGGATATGGTGATGTAGGAAAGGGCTCAGCAGCATCACTGCGTGGGGCTGGTTGTCGAGTAATCGTTACCGAAATTGATCCCATTTGTGCTTTGCAAGCTGCTATGGATGGATACACTGTGAAGCCAATGATCGAAGCGGTGAAAGAAGCGGATATCATCGTAACTGCCTCCGGATGTCGCGACCTGATTACAGAAAAGCATTTCCGTAACATGAAAGACAAAGCCATTGTTTGTAACATTGGCCACTTCGATATTGAAATCGATGTTGCCTGGTTGAACCAAAATTATGGACACACGAAGGATACCATTAAGCCACAGGTGGATATGTACAATGTAGAAGGAAAAGACATCATCTTATTGGCTGAAGGTAGATTGGTGAATCTGGGTTGTGCCACCGGTCACCCCAGCTTTGTAATGAGTAATTCCTTCACCAACCAAAC
>JBIIRN010000120.1:0-6193 GCA_044341525.1 Sediminibacterium sp.
TGATCAAAGCCAATGAAATTCAAAAAGCCATTGAAATCATTGGAGCTTCTTTGAAGGAAGTGGAAAAGTTGGGTGCGTCGGCAGCAACACACTAAGAACTGACCGGAGTAGTCACTTTATTCCCGGCACGGGAGAGTAAGCTCATAATGAGTGCAAGGATGGTGAGTGGAACCAATACCATCAATGCCCATTGTTTTTCCGGCATCTCACCAATGTAGGAAGTGGTCAGCAGAATGTAATTGCGAATCATCCAGGCCAGTTGAAGGGTAGCCAGTACGATGCAGGTTACCTTGGCCCAAATTTTCGGTACCCAGAAGAGTAAACCCATCCCAATTGAAAATACTAGCGGAACAAGTCCGGGCTTACCAAAATCTGTTCCCTGGGCATTCCATCCTGAAATCGTCAGCTGAACGGAGGGAATATAAATCCAGGGTCGGAATATCAGCAGCACAATAGCAGCACAAGCCAGGGAACCAATAAGGTGGGCATTTTTCATACGAGGGTATTTTGAAAGAAAATCCCCCGTAACCGGGGGATGGGTGGAGGTCCCGAGCGGATTCGAACCGCTGTAGAAGCTTTTGCAGAGCTCTGCCTAGCCACTCGGCCACGGAACCATTATACGTTGTAACACTTACCAATAAGGTAGGTGTTACAAACATACTGCAAAGAAAGGAAATTTAAGAGCGTAAAAAATATATTACCGAATTTTGTGGAAAATATAACCATGTTACCCATCGCATCCAGTGAACTGATCATCAATGACCGTGGGGGTGTCTATCACCTGAATTTGCGGCCGGAGGAACTAGCCCCGACTGTGATAACGGTTGGTGACCCCGATCGGGTAGCCAATGTGAGCCAATATTTTGATCGGATAGAATTCCAACAAGCCCATCGGGAATTTATTTCTCATACAGGTTATGTTGGAAAGCGCCGCATCACCGTGGTATCTACGGGAATCGGAACCGACAACATCGACATCGTGCTGAATGAACTGGATGCATTGGCAAATATTGATCTGGTAACCCGTCTGCCGAAACAGGAGCATCAGTCCCTCCAAATTATCCGTGTCGGTACTTCCGGCTCTTTGCAGGCCGATATTCCGGTAGATGCTTTTGTAGCCAGTACCCATGCCATTGGCATTGACAATTTACTGCTCTATTACCAGCGTGAGTCTCATCCTGCCGATCAGGAAATATTGAACGCCTTTATACAACATACGCACATCGATTCCATCGGTATTCAACCCTATATTGCTCCTGCCGGAATTTCCCTACTGAAAAATTTTGTGACCGGCTTTCATCAGGGTATCACCATCACCACCCCCGGCTTCTATGGTCCGCAGGGAAGAGTACTTCGCATGAAGACGGCCCACCCTACCCTCGTTGATACCTTAACCGATTTCCATTACGGTAATCACAGGGCCACGAATTTTGAAATGGAGACCAGCGCGATTTACGGACTGGGAAAATTATTGGGTCATTCCTGTGTGAGTTTAAGTGCCATCGTTGCCAATCGGGTGGTACAGGAATTCAGTACCCGAGCCGGAGAAACGATCGATCGGCTGATTCGTTCCACCTTGGAAATTCTGTCTTCGAGCGAGCATTAATCGGGCTTTTTGGCGCATCTTTGCGTGCGATTTTTTATCTGTAATTCATGCGTTTATCATTTTTCAAATACCAGGGAGCAGGGAACGATTTCATCGTAATTGATGGACGCGTATCCCCGCCTGAACTGAGCACTGAGCAGATTGCAGTCCTCTGTGATCGCAGAAAAGGTATCGGAGCAGATGGTTTGATGGTGTTGCTGCTGCATCCCGATTATGACTTCGAGATGCTGTACTACAATGCAGATGGCCGGGCCGGAAGTCTCTGTGGCAATGGGGGCCGTTGTCTGACGAGGTTTGCATCTGACCTGGGTATGGGTAAACAACACTATCGCTTTCTCGCAGCGGATGGTCCGCATGAAGCAAAACTGGCAGAAAACGAATGGATACATTTACAAATGATGCCCGTTTATTCTATCAAATGTATTGGTACCGATATGTTTTTGAATACCGGATCTCCGCATTATATCCGTTTAGTAGAAAACATCGATGATTATCCGGTGGTGAGTGAGGGAAGGTCTATTCGCTACAGCGATGCCTTTGCTCCCGGCGGAACCAATGTTAATTTTGTGCAGCGAACTGAACAAGGTCTAATCGTTCGGACCTATGAAAGAGGAGTCGAAGATGAAACGCTGAGCTGTGGAACCGGTGTCACAGCAGCAGCTTTGGCCTGTGCAGACCAAACGAATGAACAACAATATACTGCTATCTTCACCCGTGGCGGTGAGCTGGGAGTTAGTTTCAAAAGAACCGGAGAACAATCATTTGATAACATCTGGCTATGCGGTCCCGCCCAACAGGTATTCACAGGCAGTATTGAAATTTAATCACCCGCAACCTCCAACCTATGATCCAATATTTTAAAAACCTTGACGGACAAACCATAGAAACCGATCAGGCAGAGAAAGGAGTTTGGGTGAACCTGGTTCCTCCCTTCCGCGAAGAAGAGTTTATTGAGATCAGCCATGAATTGAAGATCCCGATTGAATTTTTGCGCGATTCGCTCGACATTGATGAGCGTCCCCGCTTTGAAAAAGAAGATGAGGTTAATTTTGTAGTCATCAAAACCCCTACTGAAAACAATTCCTTCAACGACAGCGATGCGTTTTACATTACCATTCCCATCTGTATCATTCTGACCGAAACGCAGATTGTAACGGTTAATTCTTTCGACAACGGAGCCATCAAAAAATTCCTGCATACTTTTCAAAAAAGACACCCTGACCAGAAAAACATCATGGTGCTGAAAGTATTTGAGAAAGTAGTACAAACCTTCATGGAATTCCTGAAAGAGATCAACCACCGCCGAAACCATTATGAGAATAGTCTGTATCAAAGCAATAGCAACGAAGATTTGCTCAACTTAATGCGGATACAGAAAAGTCTGGTTTATTTTGTCACTGCTTTGCGCAGCAATGAATTGCTGATGATGAAATTGGAGCGAACCAATTCACTAAACCTGAATGAAGAAGAAAGGGAATTATTGGGTGACCTCATCATCGATACCAGTCAGGCCCTGGAGATGGCCCATATCTATACCAATATCTTGACATCAACCCTGGATGCCTTCGCCAGTGTAATCAGCAATAACCAGAATGCCGTACTCAAAAGATTAACTTCCATCACGATCATCCTTTCTCTTCCGGTATTGGTAGCATCTGTCTATGGAATGAATGTCGAATTGCCTTATATGCACTCACCGCATGCATTCTATATTCCAATATTGATATCGCTGGGGGCATCTATACTGATCAGCTGGTATTTCTTGAAACGCAAATGGTTCTGATATGGCCTTGTTCAATGTGCGGGTTTATGGGGTTTTACTGGATTCAGACAATGGGCTTCTGGTAAGTGATGAATTCATTCGTGGCCAATATATCACCAAGCTACCGGGAGGCGGATTGGAAATAGGAGAAGGAACCCGGGATTGCCTGCGGCGGGAATTCATGGAAGAGACCGGACTAACCGTAAGCGTGGGAGAACATATTTATACGACCGATTTTTTTCAGATTTCTGCCTTCAATCAGCGCGACCAGATCATCTCCATTTATTATCAGGTGCATCCTTTGGTACCCGTGGATATTCCAACCAAACTGGTACCCTTTGATTTTGCTCCTCATCAAATTGCTGACCCCGGCGGTGAATCGGAAGTATTTCGATGGATACCGCAGCAGCATATCCATCCGGACTGTATGACACTTCCAATAGATAAAGTGGTGATGGATATTATCCGGCAGCAGGTGCGTTAACAAAATCTTCTTCCCCCTTCCCCATTGCTGCTCTTTTCATTTTTTGAGCTACTTCCTTTCCAAGATAATTTTCAATGCGTGCTTCCATAAAATAAATCAGGGGGGTGAGTAATATGGCCATCGTGAACTTATAGGCATAATTCACCAAAGCAATGGCGAGCACCAATTGCCAGCTCCAGTTATTCCCCAATTTAAAAGCAATAAATAAGACAACGAAACTATCCACCAGCTGACTCACTGTTGTTGAGCCGGTTGCCCTCAACCATACCCATTTTTCACCGGTAGCCCGCTTGATGCGGTGAAATACGAAAACATCTACCAGCTGGCTAACTAAAAAGGCGGTCAGACTTCCCAGTATGATCCACATACCCTGACCAAAGATGCCGGAAAACGCCAATTGCATGTCATTAATACCGGTATCAGTTTTGGAAGTAATCCAGAAATCAGCGGGGGGAATATTCATCGCACCATAAAACATCACAAAGGCATAGCTGATTAAAACAATTGCTGTATAACTGATGCGCCGAACTGCGGTGGGACCATAATATTCATTCACAATGTCAGTAATCACAAATTCCAGCGGCCAAAGCAGAACACCGCAGGTTAAATTAAAGGCGAGGCCGGACTGACCGAACAAATTGAAATTAGCCGGATCTATACCGAAGAGTTTCTCCAATGAAAAAATCTTTCCTCCGATACATTCTGCTATGAGGGCATTCGCCACAAAGAAGGCACAAATGGAGATAAAAAGTTTTGTGGGCTTATCTTTTAAAATCGAATGTATCATATCAGGCGGGTAATGAAGAGAAGTTGTACAATGAGTATCACCAAATATACTGCATAATACCTGCCCAACAAGATAGGTGGGTGATGATGACGATGAATCAAAGCTACCAGGAAGACCAATCCATTTGTTATCGGAGCGAGTACCCAGCCCGATATGACCAGTGTTCCTATTAAATCAGGTTGCAAGGCACTGATATCGCCCAACCGCAAAATTAGTGTGATGACAAAACAGGCGTTCAGAATCCAGGCCAGGCGAGATAAAAATAAAGTCCATTTCATAAAATATGAATCAAAATACCATTAATTTGCCGTACTTAAGCAAGTAATACAATGAAAAAAGCAATCTGGCAACAAGTGGCCCCACACCTGCTGGCCGTAGGCATATTTTTAGTAGTAGCGGTTATCTACTGCAAACCGGTATTAGAAGGTAAGGTTTTACAGCAGTTGGATGTGACCCAATGGAAGGGCATGGCACAAAATTCCTTTGTTTACAAAGAGAAACATGGAGAATTTCCTCTGTGGAGTAATGGAATTTTCAGCGGAATGCCCGCTTTCCAGATTACCAGTGTAGGAAGCAACCCCGTATCCATCGGATATCTGCACCAGGTATTTACTTTGTTCCTTCCCAAACCCATCAGTTTATTTTTCCTCGCCTGTATCTGTTTTTATTTATTGACACAGGTAATGGGAACGAGGGTAGTAATCGGTATTGCCGGTGCCCTTTCCTATGCCTATGCAACCTATAATCCCATCATAGTCGGAGTAGGACATGATACGAAGATGCAGGCCATTGCCTACCTGCCGGCTTTCCTCGCAGGATTATGGATGCTGTATGAAAAACGTTCTTATCTATTAGGTACTGCCATGACAGCTGTGTTTACGGCCTTATTGGTAGCCTCCAACCACTTACAAATCACCTATTATGCCCTGATTCTTGCTTTAATCATGAGCATCGGATTCGGTATCAGCTGGATTCGTAGCAAAGACTTTAGTCACCTCGGTAAGGCAGCCGGACTCGTGATGGTGGGGGCTGTATTGGGGGTATTGGTCAATGCCATAACATTATTTACTACCTATAGTTATTCCAAAGCTACCATCCGCGGTGGCAGTGAATTAGCAGAAAAAAAAGGACAGGTAACCAAGACCGGTCTCAGCAGGGACTATGCATTGAGTTATAGCATCTACCCTTCCGAATCGCTGGTACTGATGTTTGCTAATCTTTATGGTGGCAGCAGCGACAACCGACATGTACCGGAAGAAAGTTCAAAAGCTATTGCAGCATTACAAGAGATGCCACAGCAACTGGCACAACAACTTTCCGGCTTCCCCTATTACTGGGGAGGAATCAACGAAGGCACTTCGGGACCGCCCTATGCCGGTGCAATCATTTGTTTCCTCGCTTTGATGGCCTTCTTCCTGATTGACCGCAAACATGCCGGCTGGTTATTGGCAGCGATTTTGCTAACTACCGCCATGAGCTGGGGCAAATATTTCGAGGGTTTTACAGGCGTACTATTAGATAGCCTTCCCTTCTACAACAAATTAAGGGCGCCCA
>JBIIRN010000121.1:0-6189 GCA_044341525.1 Sediminibacterium sp.
ACTTCAACAAAAAGGCCGGTAAAAAGTTTACCGGCCTTCTCAATGTTTCAGCTGTGGCACACTAACGTTGTATGATCAGTTTCTTCACATATACCTTTTTGTTGTGCTGTATTCTCACCAGATACATAGATGAGGAGAGCTGCGGCAGTGTTATTTCTTTCGAATAGCTTCCAATGAAATTTGGTTGATTTGCAGAGAATGCTTTATTGCCGGCAGGGTCAATGATATCGATCCAAAGATCGGCTCTGGTATCTACCGTGAATGAGAGGTTGAATCGGCCTTTATTCGGATTGGGAGAAACACGTAATCTGATTTCTTCAGCCATTTGTTCAGTCAGTGCAGTTATCGTAACATTAATGGTGTTCGATGTGAGCTGACAACCAAACGAGTCGAAAACGACAACTTTATAGTTTCCGGTTTTTGTTGGCTTATATGTTTTGCTATTTGCACCTATGATAAGGGTATCATTATAATACCATTGATTGGCGGTAATATAGTTAGAAACCAGCGAGTCGCCCTGTCGGGTGATAATGGGTTCAACCGGAGACGCTGCCGTTACAGCTACACGGGCACTCGGACAATCAAGGGTACTGATTTTCATGTCGTAGAAGAAATAATAAAATTGCCAAGGCTGTTGTGCGCCTGGTGTTACACTGTTACCCGTAATTGACATCACGCCCGGTACTGTCATGGGGTAAGTATTGGGCGTTGTTATAGCATTGTTTCTGAAAATGGATGCACTGTCTGATCTGCCGTCACCACTGATGCATTGCAGAATCAGAATGTGGTCACCCGGCTGGCTCACCGGAATGTCTAATCGGAAAATGGCACCTGTGTCCAAAGGATTATTTCCGACAACAAGTCCCGGTTGCGGATTGGGGTTGGTGGCAGGCGCATCAATTATTGTTGAATATTGAGCAATATAAGAGTAACCGGTAGAAGTCTCATTCGTAATGTCACCATAGATGATTCTTATTTTACCGGGATTACCTATGTACATGCGAGCGGTTTCAATTACCAAGGGTACGGAATTATTAAAACGCACGAAATTTCCAGCGAAGGTGTTATAGCCACCACTGGAATAGACCAATTTATTTGCCGGTCCGATAGATGCCTGTATGTCTTTACCTAAATAAAATGTTCTGTTAGCGGGTACGTTGGCTGTACTTGTGGTAGAACCGGAAGTGACAGGGACGGTTGCCGATTCGGAATTGTACCAAAAATAATTGCTGCCAGGCACTGGGTTGTTCACCCGCAAAATGGCAGTATTGCCGCACATACTGCCTGTGCCCTGAGGCTCTGCAGGTCTTGCCGCTGTCGCAAAAGAAGAGACCAGTGAATTATTAGATAAATTTTGGTCATTTCCCAATGAGGTGGTAGCAAGAATATTATAGGTGGTTCCGGCTTGCATCGCAAATGGATTCTGGAAAGTAACTGTTGCAATCGAACCCGCTGAGATGGTGCCTCTGTATACAGATGAGAATGTCGAGACAATGGCCCCTCCTGGTCCTAAAGCAATCCCACTTACGGGCACGTTCGATTGACTGACTGCACCATTGTTTTTAATCTTGATGGTCAGATAATTTTGTGCGGATTCACAATCGCCACTTGCCGGAGCAGTAATTTCAAAGGGCATGATATCATTCGATGGATTTACCACACGCAGGCGATAATCCTGTGTTTCTCCGCGTCCATACGTTCCGCAGGCTTGCACATCACCAGCAGTAGAAGTTTCCTGTACCACAATTCTCATCAAACACAAGCCACCTACCGATACTGTTCCTGGTATAGCGATGTTGGTAGTATAAATTTGTGCCGCGGAAGTAAGGGCGCTACTCGTTGCCATTAATTCGCCAGTATCAAAGACACCATTGCTATTAAAGTCGATGAATACTTTTACTATCCGCGCATTCGTACTTGCATCGGCTGTATTCAATTTAATGGAAATAGGAAGCGTTTGCAGGGGCTCGACGTTGGCAGTGAAACGGGTGTTGTCGGTATAGGTTCTTGAACCGGCCGGGTTGGCAATCTGCAGATTACTGAAGATAACTGAATCAATTCTTGCACCACCTCCACCGGAAGTTGAATTACAGAAAGCTGTGCCGCCCACACCACTTACCAGCAGTGAATATGCCTGGGCGTCCTTTACCAGGATGCCTTTATGTGAAATACGGATGGTGTAGGATTGTCCGGGTACTGTACTGTCTACATCAATTCTTTCAACATTATCAACGCTGTTATCAGCTGGGAATGCAGTGGCCGAAGGGAAAGTAGGATTCAATGTCCAGGGAAAATAAGTGCCAAAGCCATTCGTTTTGGTAATGCGGATATCTAAGTCATTCACCAGTTTTTTAGAACGGTTGTTGAGAATATCAACGGTTTCAACACTGCCCCGAGGATCGGTCCAGCAAATAGTGGCACTCAAAGGACCCTTACCTGAGGCAACTACATTCAAAGTCAGGCTGCCACCATTGGTCAGGTTATTTTCATACAGTAAATGGTTGCTGGTAGATGCGTTGTTGCTGGTTACTGCCTGGTTGATGAGGGCCGCCCCTTTTTCTACGTTCAGCAATCCCCAGCCATGGATGTAATCGGGTCCGGGAGCTATTCCTGCTTCATCTGCGGTGTGAATTGCAATTCCCTTGAGCGTTGCAGAGCGCATCGGAGCACCGCTTTTCAACTTGCCATATAGTTCCTGCAACAAAAACAAAGATCCGGTAGCATTGGGACTGGACATGGAGGTGCCGTTAAAACTGGCATAGCTTGTATTGGTCGTGGCAATAGAAGAAATAACATCAACCCCCTGGGCCACGATATCAGGTTTGATTCTTCCATCGTCTGTAGGGCCCCAACTACTGAAATTACTGATCAAAACATCAGAAGGACGGGAATAACCACCGGGGATTCCACTTATAGCACCCACTGTTAGAATATTTTTAGCATTACCAGAAGTAGAGATGATGTCATAGCCATCATTGCTGCTGATGCCTTCCGGGCGATTTCCGGCGGAGGCCATCTGGTTGCTGGCATTGTAACGAAAATAAGGTTGACCTACAGCAGGTCCATTTTGACTTCTGTTATTACCCGCTGATTTTACAATCAAGTAGTTGGGCGTTAGATAAGCGAGTGAATCCCATGCCTGTGCTTGTGAATTGTAATATCCAAAGTTGGCATCTTCATTATCGCCAAATCTGCCCCAAAATTCCCATCTGTTCTGGCCAGAATTAAAACGCCAACCTGCAATCGTTCCATATGAGTGATTGGACAAAAGCAAACTCGATTCTGCTGCCTGAGTGAACATTTCACCGGCGTCATTCCCAAAATCATAAGCAAGTAAATTCTGCGCGCCATACGACATTCCTTTGGCAACCGGGTTCACCCCACTGGCTACCATGGTTCCAGCAACGTGTGTTCCATGGTCATCTGAACTGGGAGGATTGTCTTTCTGAACAATTCTTCCTGCCAGTTCCACGTGTGTGGCTAAAAGTCTTCCCCCATCCCAGATACCAAGTTTATCTTTTAAGAAGGCACTGCTGCCGGTCAGATTAAATCCGGAGGCACCACCAGGCCATAATTGATTGGCACGGGTGGTAGTGGCTGCCAAAACATTGCTATAAGTTGTATAATAAATAGGGAGTCCAAACTGATCTACGCCCGTCAGCATGGCCAGTCCGCCATCTTTGTCTTTCATGGTAAGGGGCCAACCCTTCTCTCGGGCCAAATTCAACGCCTTACTAAAGTTGGCTTCATATTGCAGTCTGTAACCTTCTGCTGCCCTTTTCAGTCCGCTGATATCTGTTTTTGTTTGGGCGATAATAAGGGCAGGAATCAACAATAAAGTAAGCTGAAAGATTCTGATCAATTTCATGATGGTAAGATTTTCCTTCACAGGAGAGGAGTAGAAAAAATTAAAGTGCCTAAAATTACTATTTTTAGATACTTTTCCCACTTAAATTGCAGTATGAGAACGCTGGTTTTTCTTTTTATAAGCGTTTTGTTCACCTTTTCCTCCTGTGGTCCTGCCCGGACTACCAACAGAACCACTATCCCTCAGGGTCTGGAGGGGGTAGTACAAATTGCCAGGGGCGACCGAATGCCTTCCCCCGATTTACCGAAGGAAGAGCCTGCCGGTTTCCCAACCATGGTTTATATCCACGAATTAACCTCCTTGTCCCAGCTCAGAAAAACTGATCAGTCGGGCCTTTTCCTCTCCGTGCCAACTCCCTTGATCACCTCTGTCACTACTGATTCTGTTGGCCGTTTTTCAATAGCACTTCCTCCAGGCAATTATTCACTTTTTGTGAAATACAAGAATGGCTTTTATGCCAATTGGTTCAATGAAAAAAATCAGGTTGGGCCGGCCGAAGTGCAAGAAAATAAGGTCACCCAACTAAAATTGCTGATTACTGCAGAAGCGACTTTCTAGCTGACAAAATCGTACCTTTGTGCCCCTTTAGAAATACATGGTGGCAGATCAGGAAGTTAGCAACCTCCCAGCGTTGCTCGAAAAATACCATCATTCCCCCCTCCTTTTTCAGTTGGGGGACAGGCTAACCTATGCGGATCCGCAAAACATTGCCCTCTTACAGGTAAACGGAAGCAGTGCTGAATTTATCCTTGCCGGCCTGATGACCGCAGAAAAAACGGCCGGGATGAACCACCTGGTAGTATTAAATGACTCGGAGGAAGCTGCTTATTTTCATAATACACTGGAGAATCTAACCCAGGCACTGGATCTTTTTTATTTTCCCTCTTCCTTCAAAACTCCAAAGAATTTCAAACAGATCAATAACTCTCATGTCATGCTTCGAACAGAAGCCCTGACTAAGATGGCATCCGGAGGGAATAAGAAAGTGGTCATAACGTATCCGGAAGCCCTGGTAGAAAAAGTGGTGGTTTCCGAACAATTGAACAGCCGCCTGATTGCCATTAAAACCAATGATACCCTTCAGCCCGAGGAATTGATGGAACGGCTGGTTAGCTATGGATTTCACCGAACTGATTTTGTATACGAACCCGGACAGTTTGCACTGAGGGGCGGTATTCTCGACATTTATTCATTCGGAAATGAAAAACCCTATCGGATTGAACTATTCGGAAATGAAGTAGACAGTATTCGACTCTTTGACCCTCAATCTCAGCTGAGTGAAAGAAAGCTGCTTCAGGTCAATATCATCCCCCACCTGGAAACTCAAATTTCTACTGAAAATAAGATTCCCCTGCCTCTGTTTATGCCGGAGGATACCGTTATCTGGCTGAAAGACCCCGGCTACATTTTATCTAAAATGGAAGAGCAACTGCTGGCGTTTCAACATTTTCACCAGCAGACAGCTGCGCCTAAGGAATCTGAAAACTGGGAGGAAGAAGATGCGCGGCAAATTCCTGCTTTGCAGGAACAGGATTTTTATCATCCTGAAGAATGGCAGGAACTCCTTACCACTCGTCATGTAGTTGAATGGAGCAATTATTCGGGTAAAGCTTCGATTGAATTGGAATTGAGCACTCGCCCACAACCTTCCTTCAACCGTCGATTTGACTGGCTCATTAGTGACTGGAAAGAAAAAGAAGCTGCCGGCTATCAACTGTATTTATTTGCTGAACAGGTGAAACAACTGGAGCGGCTGTCTCAGATTTTCTCGGATCTATCTACCAGCATTGATTTTATTCCGGTCAATATTGCCATTCATGAAGGATTCATTGATGACCAACTGAAAATCGTTTGCTATACCGATCACCAGATTTTTCAACGGTATCATAAATACCGGGTCAAACAGGCATTCAATAAAAACAAGGCGCTTACCATCAAAACCTTGCGGGAACTGCAGCCCGGCGATTTTGTCTCGCATATCGACCATGGGATCGGTGTTTTCAGCGGGCTGCAGAAGATAGAAGTCAATGGCAGGTTTCAGGAAGCCGTTCGGCTCATTTATAAAGACTCCGATATCTTATATGTCAACATCAATTCCCTGCATAAGATCTCGAAGTTTTCCGGTAAAGAGGGAACTCTCCCAAAAGTGAATAAGCTTGGTAGCGATGCCTGGCAAAAACTAAAAGAGAAAACGAAGACGAAGGTGAAAGAACTGGCCTTCGATCTGATCAAATTATATGCCCGTCGCAAAGCCCTGCATGGTCATGCACACAGTCCGGACAATTACCTCCAACATGAATTGGAAGCTTCTTTTTTATATG
>JBIIRN010000221.1:0-3708 GCA_044341525.1 Sediminibacterium sp.
GAAGAATATGTTGTTGCAGCGCACACTGCCTGCATCAGCCGGTGGATTAACCAATCCTTTTGTGAATGCAGGCAATATGGAAAACAAAGGATGGGAGTTCACAGTGAACTATAAGAACCGTTTTGGAAAATTGGGTGTTGACATTACCGCCATGGTGTCGGATGTGAAGAACGAAGTGATCAGTCTTGTACCAGGTACCCCCTTTATCGGTGATGGTATCAGAACAGCACCCGGTCAAGCATTGGGCTCTTATTTCGGTTATGTGACTGCCGGTTATTTCAACGATTCTACCGACATCAAAGGTGCACCTGTTCAATTTGGTATCCCCTGGAATGTTAGTCCTACCGTAGGACCCAAACCCGGTGATGTGAGATATGCCGACCTCAACAAAGATGGTAAAGTGGATGCTGATGACAGAACTTTTATTGGCAATGCATTTCCACGCTATGAATACAGCATTAACATCAACCTGAACTATGGCAACTGGGATTTGAATATTTTCGGACAGGGTGTTGGACAGAGAAATAACTTCCTCAGTGGTACCGGTGCTGTTCCTTTCAACTCTACAGACTTTGCAGCATCCTTGTTGAGCATACACAAAAATTACTGGCGCCCGGACAATGAAAATGCGCTCTTCCCCCGCTTGCTGCCTTCCGGCTCTGGAGGTAACAACTACCTGCTGGCTACACAGTGGATCAGAAGCGCTGCATATTTCCGCATTAAGAACATCAATATTGGTTATACACTCCCCCGCACAGTACTTAATAAGAGCAAGATCAGCAACCTGCGCATCTATTTCAGTTGTGCGAATCTGCTGACATTCTCTAATGCATGGAAAGGATTTGATCCGGAGATCAACAGTGCGAATGCGGAATTCTATCCGCTTATGCGTACGTTCACGGGTGGTATCAATGTAACCTTTTAATGAAACTGCAAAAAAATATACAAATGAAAAAGATATTATTACTACTGGTTCCCATCGCTGTGATCGGACTAAGTTCCTGCCAGAAGTTTCTGGATAGGAAACCACTCGACGCATCTTCGGCAGCCACCTTCCTCAGCAACCAGGCCGAGATGGAACAAGGACTTACCGGTGTGTATGCAGCTGGCATGTGGGTCATTGCGAACAATACACCCATGTTATTTGAAATCGAAGCAAGTACCGATATGGCTATGAAAAGAGGAGGCAATGCTGCAGACCTCATTGCCATGGGTGATGGTGGGCCCTTCCTTTTTAACAACGCCATTATCATCAATTCCTGGAATCAGGCCTTTCGACTGGTTCAACGTGCCAACCAGCAAATTGCCGGTATGGAGAATGGCAGGGCTAATGTAACGACTACTACCTACAATCGCATCAGAGCTGAAGCGCTGGTGCTGCGTGCCTGGGGTTATTTACACCTGGCAGGATGGTTTGGTGATGTGCCTTTTTACAAGGCGCCTCCTTCGGTGAGTGAAGTACTCAGTGCCAAGCGTACCCCCGTTGCCACCATTGTAGCAGAGTTAAGCAAGGACATGGATGAGGCCGCAGCGGCTTTTGATGCTGCCGGAACAACGCCTGTTCAAACTTTGGGTCGGGTGAACAAAGCTGTAGCTTTAGGAATCAAAGCAAAGCTAGCCCTGCTGATCAGAGATTACAGAACTGCTGCTGCTGCCTGTAAAACCATCATTGATGGTGGACAGTACTCACTGAACCCAAATTTCCCGAACCTATTCTCACTGGCAGGTCAAAGTGCCAATGCAGGAAGAGAGATACTCTTCATTCAAACCTATCCTACCGATGTGAATGAGCCACAGAACTGGGGACCGATCTTAGGTGTACCTCGTCAGGTTACCAATTCACAGTCCAGCCACTTCCCTTCCCAGGCACTGGTAGACCAGTTTGAAGACAGAAGTGGAAATAGAATAGACGCTTCAACCACGTATGATCCTGCCAACCCTAGGTTAAACAGAGACCGCAGATTGTTCTGGAGCATTTATATCCCCGGTGATACCATGGTACACTTTGCTTCTAAAACTGCTGCCCTTCCGTATAACAACCTGCGCGAAAGAACTATTTTCAATATTTACTCCAATGTTCGCAGAAAGTTCAACTGGACTACCGGTGTCTATGATAATGTTACCGGCAATAACGACTGGATAGGTGCTCAGGCAGCCGGTATTCAGTGGCAGGTAAGTGCTACAGGTAATATTGGTGGGGTTGGATATGTATGGAACAAATACAATGACTCCACCCAGTACACTTTCGAATCAAAAGTGGGTTTCATACTGATGCGCTATGCAGAAATCCTACTTACTTATGCGGAAGCTAAAATTGAACTGGGTGAAATTGATGGAACCGTAACCGGCGCTATTAATCTGGTTCGTGCACGTGCCGGCCAACCTGCTACTGCGCTAACCTCTCAATCTGATTTGCGGACACTGATTCGCAGAGAAAGAGCTGTTGAGTTTGCAGGGGAAGGTCTACGTCTCTTTGATTTAAGAAGATGGGATATCTATGCAAAAGCAAACAGTGTTCCCATTGTAGGTCTGTCCCTTGACCCGGCTGTTCCTGCGGCCCGCCCCGTATTTGATGCTGACAACGTACCCAACTATGCTTCCAGCATCAATCAGCGGATCCGCTTCAGAAACCAAACCAGGGCTAATGCCAATCCGAAATATAAACTCTGGCCTATTCCTCAATCAGAGATTGACAATAATCCAGGTTTGACTCAAAATACCGGCTGGTAAGAATTAATTAGTTGGTTGTTTTATATAAGCAAGGCACCCTTCGGGGTGCCTTTTTTTATTCCTGTAACTTCTCTTATGATAGAAAAGGCAGCAGCTAAATCAGCAGAGGTATGTCCTTATTGGAACTCACCAGTCCTCATTGTGGCTGAATCAACTATTTTAATTCATATACCAACTCACCCCCTTGTAATAGTTGATCGTGGGTAAGATAAGTGGTTGTTAGTTGCTTTCCATTCAAAAAAACCTTTTGAACGTATGATTGATTATGTCTTTTTCCCTTCGTGGAAATGAATAATTTTTTTCCATTGGGTAAAAGCAGCATTCCCTTATCAATGAGGGGATAACCAATCACATACTTGCCGGAAGCAGGATTCATCGGATACATCCCCAGGGAAGTCCATATATACCAGGCACTCATCTGTCCGCAATCATCATTGCCTGTCAGCCCATCCGGTCCATTCTTATACATACTATCTGCCACTACCCTGATCCAACGGGCGGCTTTATCTCGACGACCGAGTTCACTGTACATATAAATGATGTGGTGACTCGGTTCATTTCCATGTGCATACTGTCCAATCAGACCGGTCACATCTGCCGAAGTGTTTTCTCCATGTAATTCAGAAGGGGCATTGAATAAGTCATCCAGCTTCTTTATTAATTTATCTTTCCCTCCCATCAAACGGGCAAAACCATCGACATCATGGGGCACAAAGAAACTATGCTGCCAGGCAGTACCCTCAATATACTGGCCATCAAAGCCATGTTCTGAATAGAGGGGATCGAAATTGGGCAGGAATTCACCCCGGCTATTTTTGGCACGCATAAAACCTGTAGCCGAGTCAAAAAGCTGTTGATAGCTTCGAGACCTTTTCATGAATGTTTCATAATCATTCATCTTCCCAAGTTTTCGTGCCACCTGGGCAATGCACCAGTCATCAAAAGCATATTCCAGTGTGATGGTCACACTCCATCCGT
>JBIIRN010000122.1:0-6097 GCA_044341525.1 Sediminibacterium sp.
ACCCCCTTATTTTAGTACAATCGCTGCCAAAGGAGGCAGATGAATTGTCAGGCGGTAACATTGAGTCTTTTTATCTACGAGTGTAGCAGTGATTGAAGGATTGTATACATCCCCTGTACCCCAGAATGAGCTGTCATTCGAATTAAAAATTTCTTTCCAGTTTTTCTTTCCATATACATCTATCTCCCAGTTCTTCCTCACTACGGGTGTCATGTTCAGAATAATAATCAGTCGATCAGATATTTTTTTGCCAATACGGCTGTAGACCATCACCGATTCGCTTCTATGATTGAGATCTATCCATTCAAATCCTCCGGGCTCAAATTGTTTTTCATACAAGGCAGGTTGTGATCGATACAATTCATTCAATTGTCGCACACAATGTTGCATCCCCCGGTGACAATCAAATTGAAGCAAGTTCCAGGGTAATTCGCTTTTATAATTCCATTCCACCGTGCTGGCGATCTCATTTCCCATGAACAATAACTTGGCTCCCGGATGGGTGAACATATAAGTATACAATAACCGAAGGTTGGCAAATTTTTGCCATTCGTCGCCGGGCATTTTATAGATCATGGGACTTTTACCATGAACTACCTCGTCATGACTGAGGGGAAGCATAAAATTTTCATCATAGAAATACATCATGCTGAATGAAAACTTATCCTGATGAAATTGTCTGAATACCGGATCCATTTTAAAATAATCGAGGGTATCATGCATCCATCCCATCATCCATTTCATCCCAAAGCCAAGTCCGCCTGAAAAAGTTGGCCGGCTAATGCCGGGCCAGTCAGTTGCTTCCTCAGCAATGGTCTGTACATCGGGGAAGTCCCGATAAAGTGTTTCGTTGAGGTCTTTTATGAAAGCGATGGCCTCCAGGTTGCCATTACCGCCGTATTCGTTGGGTTCCCACTGATGTGCAGACCTGCTGTAATCGAGTCGCAGCATGGAGCTGACAGCATCTACCCGTAATCCATCAACATGGAACTGATCACACCAGAAACGGGCACTGCTGATGAGAAAGGACTTTACCTCGCCCCGCTTATAATTAAAAATATAAGAATTCCAGTCCGGATGATACCCCTTCCGCATATCTGCATATTCATAAGTATGTGTACCATCAAACATGAAAAGACCATGGGCATCATAGGGAAAATGGGAAGGCACCCAATCAAGTATCACACCTATACCCGCTTGATGAAATGCATCTACCAACGCAGCAAAATCAGCAGGTTCTCCAAAGCGAGAGGTGGGTGCAAAATAACCAGTACCCTGATAGCCCCAGCTACCATCAAAAGGATGTTCCATCACGGGCATGAACTCTACATGCGTGAATCCCATATCCTGTACATAGGGTACCAATCTCTCAGCAATTTGCGCATAGCTGTTGTAAACCTCTTCATTGTTCGCATCCGGGCGCATCCAACTGGCCAGGTGTACTTCATAAACAGAAAAGGGTGCATCGATTCGATTGGTCTTCTTCCTGTTCTTCATCCAGTTTCCATCTTTCCAGTCATGACGCGTGTCCCAAATGATGGAAGCAGTGTGAGGTCTTTTCTCCCAATAATTGGCAAAGGGATCACCCTTGTCGAGGCGTATCCCCTGAAAACCATGAATATGATATTTATAAGCTTCCCCCTTCCCAACACCGGGAATAAATCCTTCCCAGATCCCCGATTGATCGAGTCTGACTTTTAATGGATGGGTATCGGTATTCCATTGATTAAAATGACCGACCACTGCGATATAAGTTGCATTGGGAGCCCAGACTGCAAAATAAGTTCCTTCAACGTCATTAACGGTAATAGAATGATTACCAAAATGCTCATACAGCCGGTAATGCGTGCCCTGTTGGAAATTGCGAATATCCTCCTCAGAAAACAAAGAATAATTCCATACTGGCTGAGACGTATCTACGAAATGCACCGACTCATAGGGAGTGACACTGTTTTTTCCAGCAGCACCTTTGGTCACTGCGGAGCCACCCCCTGAATTTTTTTTTGGCATCGGTGTATGATTAAATTTAAATGACTGACATTAAGCGTAGCATTATTTTCTCAACTCAAATATCCGGAATTGTCCGGGACCAATCCGCAGGGCCTGCATAAACATCTCACCGGTCAGCGCATCCATTGCTTTGCTAAAGCCGGTGAAAGACTCTTCATAGTCTCTGAAGGGAATTTCCCTACTCTCACCTGACCGGTTCAAAACACATACAACTGTTTGCTTCTGGTGGGTACGTGTAAAAACATACACCCCATTAACGGGAAGAAATTGCTTGGTTTTACCAATTTGAAGTGGTAGTGATTTTTTACGATAATTCGCGAGATCTCTAATATAATTATGGGCCTCATTCTCTGCAGCGGTGCGTCCGATAGCTGTAAACTTATTCACGGCATCTCCCGGGAATCCACCGGGGTAATCCTGTCGAACCATGGCATCACTCGGATTCTTAAAATTTTTCATCAGTATTTCGGTTCCATAATAAATCTGTGGAATTCCCCGAAGGGTAAAGAGAAGTCCAATTCCCTGCTTGAATTTATTCATGTCTTCCCCTACCATTGAAAAAAACCGGTCAGTATCATGATTATCCAGAAAAAGGCAATTGTTCATGGGCTGTTCATAAAGAAAATCCTGTGCCAGCGTCATGTGCAGCCGATTGATGCCATTCGTCCAACCTTCCGGTTGGTTCAGTGCTTCCAGTATAGCTCCGTTGAGGGGGAAATCAACCCCTCCCATCATGTTGTGGTGAAAGGAAACAGGCATATCGTTTTTGGTAAAGTAAGCATTGCCTGAAACGGAGTTAGTCCATGCTTCTCCAAATTGAGTCAATGAGGAATATTCTTTTTGCAAAGCAGTATTGATCTTGTTCAGGAAGGGTTCGTCACAATATTTATAGGTATCTACTCTCCAACCATCCAAGCCATATTCTTCGGTAGCCCAGATAGCATATTGTATCAGGAAGTTAGCTACATAGGGATTGCGTTGGTTAACATCGGGTAAGTGGGGAACAAACCAGCCATCGAGTAATCTTTTCTTATCTTTTTCTGAAGCATAAGGATCGAATAGCATTTCCTCTTTGTGATTGCTGCCGGTATAGGTAGGCCAGGGATTAATCCAATCAGGTGCCGGAGCGTCCCGGTAGATCCAGTGTTCAATTCCAATGTGATTATAAACAGCGTCTTGAATCACTTTCATTCCCTTTTGATGCGCTGCTTCAATCATTTTTTTATATGCTTCATTTCCGCCTAATCTTTCATCCACCTTATAATGATTGGTAAACCAGTATCCATGATAGCCACTGAGCATTCCGGCTGACTCCTTCTCCAATGGCATATCATTTTCATTGACAGGATTGAGCCATAAAGTGGTTATTCCCAGATTTTTGAGATAATCAAGTTGTTGCGTTATTCCCTGCAAATCTCCTCCATGGCGTAGTAACGGATTGTTTCGGTTCACTTCCTGATCAAGCATCCCCCTCACCCTATCGTTAGAGGGATCCCCATTGCTGAACCGGTCAGGCATAAGTAAGTAAATAATATCCGATGAGCGAACACCCTGGGCATATTCTTTGCCCTTACCCGGACGATTGGGTTTGAGCACATAATTCAGGGTGAGGGTATCATCAGCTGAATAAATTTGTATAGGAATAATACCCGGATTGGCGGAAGAGCCAATATTGATTTGAATGGCCAGATAACGCTTATTGGGAAAACTATCTACCGAACTGACTTTTACCCCTGAATAAACGGTATTCACTTTTTTTCCGGATAGGATCTGGTCCTTACTTCTAACAATCAGTTGCACTTTATTCCAGTTCATTTTGGTAAACCAGTGGGAAGGGTATACTTCCAGCGATTGTGAAAAAGCAGGTATTCCGGTTAGAAATCCAAAGAGCAACAAGAAATAATTTTTTTTCATGGCTTTAGAAATAAAAAATTGACAAAAGAAGATTTTATGCTTCAACGCAGAGACAGACTGAGACATTATATGGCTGTCTGAGTTTTGGGGGCAGCATTTTCCTTCACGATGACCGCACAAACAACAGCAGCAGTGCACAACAATATGCCGCCGATCATTACTGCCAGCAGTCTGTCATTTCCGAGATAATGTTCCATGACTTTACCGAAAAACAAGGAAGCAATTATCTCAGGCAAAACGATGAAGAAATTGAATACACCCATGTAGATACCTGTTCTTTCAGCAGGGATACATCCTGATAAAAGGGAATAGGGCATAGACAAAATAGAAGCCCAGGCAATACCGACCATGCTCATAGAGGCAAAGAGCCAGCTTGGGTTCTGCACAAAAGAAACGGAAATCAGTCCGATACCTCCTATCAGCAAACAGGCAGTATGTGTCATTTTCTTACCCAGTTGCTGCACCCAAAAGGGGATGGTGAATGAAAAAGCAAAGGTCACCAAATTTAATATAGCCGATGTTTCATTCGCCAGTTCCAGTCCTTTAGTATACTGCTCACTATTGGTCACAACATCTCCCTGGAATATTTGAGCGGCCACCCCTGTACTATAATAGAACCACATGAGGAAGAGACCGGGCCATGTCAGAAATTGAACAACCGCGAGTCGGCGCATGGGATCGGGCATTTCACGGATGGCTTGTAGGATTTCACTGGCCCCCTTCATGATTCCACCACCGGATCCTTGGTTTGACTTTTCCTTCCAGTTCGGATCGGAGGGGGGATATTCCTTACTGCGGAAGACGGTATAAAGAACGGCACCTAAAAAGACTGCGGCACCAATATAGAAAGACCACATGATATTTTGAGGAATGCCACCTGCGCCTTTTTCACGCGATACATTCAGCCATTTCACGAGAAGTCCGGGTAGGTATCCTGCAATGAAAGAAGCTGCACCGATGAACATACTCTGCATAGCATATCCGAAGGATTGCTGCTTTTCATCCAGGTTATCTGCAACGAAAGCGCGGAAAGGTTCCATAGTAATATTGATGCAGGAATCCAGAATCCAGAGAGTACCTGCTGCCATCCAAACGGCACTGGCATTGGGCATAAATAACAGGGCCAGTGAACTCAGTATGGCACCAATGAGAAAGAAGGGGCGGCGTCTGCCAAGAGTGGGATGCCAGGTTCGGTCACTCAGGTAACCGACAATGGGTTGTACCAATAAGCCCGTCATGGGAGCTGCCAGCCATAAACCGGGAATTTCCTCCGGTTTTGCCCCTAAAAACTCATAGATGGCACTCATATTTCCCATCTGTAAGCTCCAGCCAAACTGGATTCCAAAAAAACCAAAACACATATTCCAGATTTGCCAGAAACTGAGGGTTTGCTTGGGCCCTGAATAAGCTGTAGACATTCAATAGAATTTATGGGTGGATATTATATTTCCAATCAGATAACAAAACCATCAGGTAGCACTGCCATCTTTTTTACCACTACGATTCCATCTTTAATGGTGTAAAGACTATGGTCTATATTGGCGAGGTGCTTTCCTCCATTGATTCTTACATCATTTCCGATGCGACAGTTTTTATCGATGATAGCATCCTTGATATAGCACCTTTCTCCAATGCCAATCAATGGAAGTCCTTTTGCTTTATTGTCTTCCATTTGTTCAATGGTCTCATAATAATCGTTACCCATGATATAGGTACTGACAACAGTAGTGCCATGTCCGATTCTGGAACGGATACCTACTACACTCTGTTCAATTCTGCTGGCATTAATAATTGAACCTTCGGCTATTAATGTCTTCTCCAGGGTGGTACCGCTGATCTTTGCCGGGGGAAGCATACGGGCCCGGCTATACACTGTTCGGGTATTATCGAACAGGTTAAAGGGAGGGAGCTCATCGGTGAGTGAAAGATTGGCTTCAAAAAAGGAATAAATATTACCGATGTCTGTCCAGTACCCTTCATACTGAAAACTTGCCACGTTGTATTGAGCGATAGAGTTGGGTATGATTTCCTTTCCAAAATCAGTAGCAGTTGGATGTACTTCATTCAGTAATTGATACAATACATGCTTACTGAAAATATAGATGCCCATTGAAGCCAGATAGTGTTTCCCCTTTTTTTGCATTTCTGCACCGGTATCACTTACCCATTCGGG
>JBIIRN010000010.1:0-20092 GCA_044341525.1 Sediminibacterium sp.
GCCTGGCTTTTTAAGCCGGGCGATTGTTTTTTAGCACATTCAATTCTGTTAAATGTTGCCTGGCTATTGAATAAAATTGGAAGTCTAACAAATTGTGCCGAATTTAGAACACCATTCCATCATGCAATAACCGAATATTTCGGAAAATGAAGGCCAGATGAACGTAACGGATAAAGAGGTTAGTCCACTACTGCACCAGTTGCTGGATTCATCTAATGACCCTGTTTTGCTGCTCGACGAAGAGGCCAATCCACTGGCCATTAATCATGCTTTGAGCCATTTGCTGGGGGTTGAGCGCGCGGCATCCTTCGAATGGACGAGTTCACTGTTTCCCGGTGGAAAGTCGGAATGGCTCTCCTTTTTGAATGAAGTACAACTTACTATCAGGCGACTTTCCTTTAAAAGGCCCAATCAGCCCTCCTTGCACGTATTGGCTTCCTCCCTATTGATTCGGATTCCCGGAAAAGAGTCTGGTATATGGCGGGTTACTTTACAACCCGACCCAACCGGGGCAGCCGGCGTTTCCCTATCGGGTAATAACAGTACCCTGTATCTGGAGAAACTATTGCAGAGCATTACGGATGGGTTTTTGGTGATGAACAAGAATGGGGATATTCTTTTTTGCAACCAACCAGCTGCCCAATTGATGAAAATGGAAAGTCCTGAAGAGTTAACAGGAAAAAATATCTGGCAGGTTTTTCCGGAAATCAATATCCTGAAAGAGTATCCGGCTTATCCCTCCATCATGGAAAATAACCGATCTCTTCGTTTCAAAGAATATTTTCCTGCCTTTAAAAACTGGATTGAATTATCTGTGTACCCTTCTGAGGAAAATCTGGTAATTTATTTCAAGGATGTTACTGAATTGGTACAAAGAAGAAAGCTGCAATTGCTCGAAAGAGAAATATTGGCGATGAATGCCAATCCATTCAAAGATTTGAAAGAGGTTTTGAGTAATTACCTGATTTCTGTCGCTCAGATTTATGATGGCTTACCCATTGTATTGTGGAGATTGGAAGGAGAATTTTTGCAGGTCAGTTCTGTCGCGAACGTTCCCGATTCACTGTCAGAAAAGATTACCGCTTCCTCGCTGCATCAGTCCCTATGGCCGGCTCATAAGGCCGTAGTGGAGAAAAAGCAAGTTAGCTCTGATGAGATGCGGGAGTCATCTCACGATAAATTACTGGCTGAATTACTTTCCTCGCATGGTTATATTGCTTCTGCAGCATATCCTGTGCTTCTTTCATCAGGTCAGGTGTGGGGTGCACTTGAAATATTTTATCAAGAAGGGCAGCAGGAAATGATGGCACAACATGATCTTCCTCAAACGATGACCAAGCTTCTTTCTGTGCTCCTCGAAAGTAAACTGGCCCAGGAAAATATCCGCTTGAGTAACCAGCGGTATGATCTTATCTCACGTGCTACCAATGATATCATTTGGGAATGGGATATTGCGAAAGGACTATTGGTGAAGGCCAATGCCGGATTAGTTGAATTTTTTGGAATCGAAAGCGGCGATGAGCAAATTCTTTTCAATGCCTGGCAAAAATTATTACATCCGGAAGATAATAATCGGGTAATCAAAAAACGGAATGAAGTACTTCGTGATAAGACTAATCAGTATTGGGAAGATGAATTTCGCATGAAAGGGCAGTCTGGTAAATACAATTATTTTTATCACAAAGCCTTTATAGTTAGAAATGCGGATGGAAGGGCGATTCGACTTTTTGGAGCAACCCAGAATATTAACCGGAGAAAAGAAGATGAGGCGTTATTGATTGAGCTCAATAAGCAACTAAAGCAGCGGGCTGATGAACTGTCTGCCTCCAATGTTGAGCTTGAACGATTTGCTTATGTAGCTTCTCATGATATGCAGGAGCCCCTTCGTATGATCACTAGTTTTCTGCAATTGTTCCGCAAGAAATATCAAGATCAGATTGATGAAACAGCAGAACAATACCTCCATTTTGTAATGGATGGCGCTGATCGGATGAAACGACTGATTACTGATTTATTGGAATATTCACGTATTGGATCGAATAAAGGCGTTGCTGAATCTATCGATACTGCTGTTGTAATGAAAGAAGTGCAGGAAGTGTTTGTTAATCGAATTGCTGAATGTGAGGCAACTATTGTTTGCAGGGATCTGCCCGTAATCATGGGTAATAAAACCCAATTATTCCAACTTTTCCAGAACCTGGTTGGCAACGCACTCAAATACATCGGGAAAGATAAGCCTGTGGTGATTGTAAGCGGCTCAGAGGAAGAGAATCATTTTCTGTTTTCTGTAGAGGATAATGGTATCGGCATCAAACCCATGTTCTTTGATAAAATTTTTGTGCTTTTCCAACGTTTACATCATAAGCATCAATACAGTGGTACCGGTATCGGACTATCCGTGTGTAAAAAAATAGTTGAAAAACATGGTGGTAAGATCTGGGTAACTTCCGAGCCGGATAAAGGAAGCACCTTTTATTTTACCATCAGTAAAAATTTAGAACTGCATGCGCCGGGGTTTATTCCAGATGCAGTCTCTAACGTTTGATATTTTTCAAAACCAATAACATGTCTCTTCAGCAACAGCCACTTTCCATAATGATTGTAGAAGATAATCCAGGGGATTTGTATCTTCTGGAAGAGAGTCTTGAATTGACACGCCTGCAGGTAGCACGTATTTATAAAGCAAGAAGTGTAGAAGAAGCCATTCGTTTGCTCAGCGAGTACTATATCAATATGATTTTGCTCGATCTTTCTCTTCCTGACAGCACAGGTTTTGATTCCTTTGTTCATATTAATGAATATGCTGCCGGTATTCCGATTATTGTACTGACCGGACTGGCCGATATGGAATTGGCCTTGGAGACTATGGCCAATGGCGCTCAGGATTATCTAATTAAAGGTGAGTATGATGAGCGACTGCTCTTAAAATCAATTCAGTATAGCGTTGAACGGAATAGGATTCTGGAAAGTTTACGGGAGAGCAGCGAGAGTTATCGCAATCTTTTCTTTAATAATCCATTACCCATTATCATATGGGACATACAGGATTTTCGGGTATTGGAAGTCAATGAGGCCGCTCAGATTCAATATGGTTATTCCCGGGAAGAGCTGCTTTCAAAAACAATGTTGGAATTAAGTCAAGAAAGCGAACTCCTGCGATTAAAAGAAACAGCCCGGGTCTTTCGGGATACAGATCTGATGAAAGAAACTGCCCTTTGGACCCACCTCAATCATGCAGGAGAGCAGATGATAATGGACATTTCTTCCCATAAAATTGAGTACAAGGGAAATTTGGCAATACTGGCTATACACAACGATATAACGGAAACAATTCAATTGCAGGAGAAGCTGGAAGAGGAAAAAATGCTCAAGCAAAAAGAATTGAATGAAGCTATCATCAAGGTACAAGAAAAAGAGCGCAACGAAATAAGTACAGAACTGCATGATAATGTGAATCAGCAGTTGACGGTTGCTATGATGTACATTGCCTCTGCGCAACAACAGATGGGAACAGATTCAGAGTTACTTAAGCAATCCCAGGCATTTATACTCAACGCGATTGAGGAAATCAGAAAACTTTCTCAGATACTCGTAACTCCCCTAATCAAACACTTTGGATTAACTAAGGCCATAGAAGGATTGCTGGATGATGTAAATGCTGTGAATGATTTTGATGTAGATTACCGCTGTGAAAACTTTTATGAGGAAGATATTCCTTACGAGTTTAAATTAAATATATTCCGCATTGTTCAGGAACAGATGAATAACATCATCAAATATTCAAAAGCTGACGAAGTTGTTATTGTGCTAGACCGAAATGACCAGCACTTATTACTTACCATTGCTGATAATGGTATAGGTTTTGATTTAAATATGCCTAGAAAAGGAATTGGCATGCATAATATAAGTAGCCGGACTGATGTGTATAATGGCGTGTTGGAAATCAATACTTCACCCGGGAATGGATGCAGAATCAATATCAAATTCCCTTTTGCGCCCCTGCCTTAAAATTCATTAGTAGATTAGGCTGTCTGCCTTGTTTCTTGGATGGCCGACAAATATTTCTGACGGATGATATGTTGAACCGGCTCATTGGCCAATTTACTTTCCAGCCAGGAAATAATGTCAAGGTACATAAAGGCCCTGTTATCTGTATTGCTCTTCTCCAGTGGCTTTAAATCTTGAAGCAACTGTTCAAAAAGCGGTTGGATTTCTTTTGGATGTAAGCGCATTGCCTGTCGTAAAAAGCCAAAGATTTTTTCCTCAACAATACTCAGGTTTTTCATCTTATACATGAAGCGATAGACAGATTTTAAAAGGTATTGTAAGAGGTCGTAGTTTCCTAATTCATAATGTGCAATCAGATTTAATAATCTAGCATAACACTGAAGATCGGTTCGGAGATCTACCTTCCACTGAATGATCTTATTCAGGTAGTCAATGCTTTCTTCGTATTGACCACAGCCAAAATAAAGAGATGCAAACTTGTAATAAAATACGAGCACACGATGTCTATCAAGGAAAAGCTCATATTCTTTTAACTTCTCCTCGATAAAGGGCACTAGGTGCAGGCCCTCCGTAAAAGTTCCCATCATAAAATGGCTGTTGATCCGCGAGGTATACAGATATATAAAAGTCTGTATCTGATTATTCATATTCTGTTGTACCACCGGAGTTTGCATAAAGTCTTCCATTTCCTGAATGACCTCATTGAATTTTTGGTAGTTTCTGAGATCGAAGTGGGCGCCCAGCAGATTATGTAAACCTTTGATATAGGAAATGGTTTCTATGGGAATCATCTTTTCATTGGAATGAAATAAATCAACCCATTTCTGACTATATCGATAATAACTTAGGAATTGCTGTGTAATAAAAGCTTGCCAGCAGTAACACTGGTACAAATAGAGCCGCTCATAGAATCCTTTTTCAGTTTGGGCAGCTTCAATGGCAGGATGTTCCAGGAACTTTTCAATTTTTATCCGGTCTTCATCATTTCGGGCATGACCATTTTTTATGTACCAACTGTATAACTCCAGGGAGAGGTTCGATAGTTCACCTATGAGTTCTACCCTTCGGTTAACTTCCTCCACTTCTTCACTCAATTCATCTGCTCTGTTTTGCAGACTGCGGGTGATGTGCAACATCTCAATTTTCTTTTCCAAAAAAAGTATTTGTTGGAGATAGGTGGTCTGGTTATTGTTTTTGGAAAATTCCTTGACCTTTTCCAATAATTTTAAGCTCTGCAGATAAAGTCCCTTATTGTACAGGATCCTGGCAAAATCCAGTTGCTCATGTATCTGGAGATCGATATTTTCATCTTGTTTCAGCAGACGCAGACTGGCGAGGATTTCCCGGTAGAGATGGGCTTTTAAATTCGAGAGTTGTTGTTTTTGCAGGGCCGGATTCTTCTTGAGTAAACCCTCTTCATCGTATTGTTTCATCCCGTCTAAGGCATCAAACAACTGTACAATTTTAAGGTCAGCACTACCTGTATTGCGGGTAATATAGAGCTTAAAATTCCGTTTTTCAGACCTTTCGAGGGACTGAATCAGCTGGAAAAGGGTGTCTGCCGACCGGTTGGGCATCGTATTTTATTTATTCGTAAACTCAATGAAATCAATGGTTCTAGGGTGTCACCTGCTATTTATCAATTGTAAAATGCACCCCATTTTGAACTGATGATTGCTTTTTTCATGACTAAATTCGGCTATTTCCCGGTTATTTCCTCCTCAGGCATGCCTGTCGGGGCTATAATCGTCTGAAATCTACCATTTTTTCATCTTATTTCAAATGCTATGGAAAAACAAGTATTCATCTTCGACACTACCCTCCGCGATGGTGAGCAGGTGCCCGGTTGTAAACTCAATACCCGGGAAAAGGTATCGCTGGCACTTCAGCTGGAAGCACTGGGTGTCGATGTAATTGAGGCGGGCTTCCCGATTTCCAGTCCGGGAGATTTTGAGTCTGTAAGTGAAATCTCCAAGATTATAAAGGATGCAACGGTCTGCGGATTAACCAGGGCTGTACAAAAAGATATTGAAGTAGCCGGTGCCGCTTTAAAAGCTGCCCGTCGCCCCAGAATTCATACCGGAATCGGAACATCTGATTTTCACATTAAAGCCAAATTCAATACTACCAGGGAAGAAATTCTCCGTCGATCTGTTCAGGCAGTGAAGTGGGCAAAACAATTTACCGATGATGTTGAATTTTTTGCTGAAGATGCCGGACGTACCGATAATGATTATCTCGCACAGGTTGTCGAGGCCGTGATTGCAGCCGGCGCTACTGTGGTGAATATCCCGGATACTACCGGTTATTGCCTGCCCGAGCAGTATGGTTCAAAGATTCATTTTTTAATGAACCATGTTCCCAATATTGATAAAGCCATTCTTTCCTGCCATTGCCACAACGACCTGGGTATGGCCACCGCTAATTCTATTTCCGGTGTTATCAATGGTGCCCGTCAAATTGAGTGTACAATCAATGGAATAGGTGAAAGGGCCGGAAATACCTCACTTGAGGAAGTGGTGATGGTATTGAAACAACACAAAGATCTCGGACTATATACCCGCATCAAAACACCCATGCTGAATCCAATCAGCAAGCTGGTTTCTGAAACCATGCGGGTGCCGGTGCAACCCAACAAAGCCATTGTGGGTGCCAACGCATTTTCTCATTCCTCCGGAATACATCAGGACGGCTTCCTTAAAGATGCACAAACCTATGAAATCATCAGTCCGGAGGAAGTCGGAGCTGAAGGAAGCAAAATAGTTCTTACCGCCCGCAGCGGAAGAAGTGCCCTGGCATATCGTTTTCAGAAACTGGGATATGATTTTACCAGAGATGATATCGATGTGTTGTATGACCAATTCCTGGCAGTTGCAGACAAACAAAAAGAAGTAGAAGAGGAAAACCTGCACCAGTTAGCCAAAGCACATCAACTGGCAACTACTTCCGTTCAATAATTCTGGTTAAATGATAATTTTTTATGGGATTGACTTTATTTGATAAAATCTGGAATAGTCATGTTGTTCAGGAGATACCTGATGGTCCTTCAGTGCTTTATATAGACCGGCATTTCATTCATGAGGTAACGAGTCCCCAGGCATTTCAGGGGATGGAAAAACGTGGGTTACCCATTTTTCGGCCCAGGCAAATTGTAGCTACTGCTGACCACAATGTTCCTACCCTCCATCAACACCTGCCCATTCGCGATGAACTTTCCCGCATGCAAGTTCAGCAACTCATCGAAAATTGTCAACGGCATAACATTGAATTATATGGGTTAGGGCATCCCAATCAGGGAATTGTTCATGTGATTGGTCCGGAACTGGGGGTTACTCAACCCGGCATGACCATTGTTTGCGGAGACAGCCATACCTCTACCCATGGTGCTTTTGGTACCATCGCTTTTGGAATTGGAACCAGTGAAGTAGAAATGGTTTTCGCCTCCCAATGTATTCTGCAAAGCAAACCCAAACAGTTGCGAATACATATAGAAGGTCAATTGATGCCGGGCGTTGTTGCCAAAGATATCATTCTATACATCATCGCCCGGATTTCTGCCGGTGGGGCTACGGGTTATTTTGTTGAATATGCCGGTTCTGCTATTCGCCAACTTTCCATAGAAGCACGCATGACCATTTGTAACATGAGTATAGAAATGGGTGCTCGTGGCGGACTCATTGCCCCTGATGAAACTACATTTCAGTATATGAAAGGAAGACCTTTCGCACCGGCAGGTGACGCCTGGGAGAACCAACTAACAAGATGGAAGCAACTTTATTCAGATAACGATGCTGTATTTGATCAAGAACTGTTCATAAAGGCAGAAGAGATAGAGCCCATGATTACCTACGGAACCAATCCCGGAATGGGAATGTCTGTAACGCAGCAGATTCCTGTACTGGAAAGTTTCACCAGTGAAACGGAAAAAAATAATTTCAAAAAGTCACTGGCGTATATGGGACTCGAAGCTGGTCAGCCCTTGCTTGGGATGCCGGTACAACATGTTTTCATTGGAAGTTGTACCAATTCCAGAATTGAGGATCTGCGGCTGGTTGCTTCCCTCGTAAAAGGAAAAAAGAAGCATTCCGATGTGCAGGTACTGATTGTACCCGGTTCACAGGAAGTTGCCCGGCAGGCGCGGCGGGAAGGTCTTGATGTGATCTTTGAAGAAGCAGGATTTGAATTGCGCCAGGCCGGCTGCAGCGCTTGTCTCGGTATGAATGAAGATAAGGTTCCCGCCGGAGAGTATTGTATCAGTACCAGTAACCGAAATTTTGAAGGACGTCAAGGAGCCGGCGCCAGAACTATGCTGGCAAGTCCGCTTACCGCAGCAGCGGCAGCATTGACCGGTAAAATTACCGATGTAAGGACAATGCTTTCATAAGAAAAACCTGAAAAGAATTATACGAAAGTATGCAACCATTAAAAGAAATATGCAGCAGATTTGTTCCGTTGCCGGTGGAAAACATCGATACAGATCAGATTATTCCTGCCCGCTTTCTGAAAGCCACTACCCGTGATGGATTTGGAAAAAATTTATTTCGTGATTGGCGTTATCGGCACAATGATGAACAACAACCCATTGATGATTTTGTGTTGAATCAGCCACAATACAGAGGTGAGATCCTGGTGGCAGGAAAAAATTTTGGATGTGGCTCCTCGAGGGAACATGCTGCCTGGGCACTGAAGGATTATGGTTTTAAGGCGGTTGTCTCCAGTTTCTTTGCTGATATTTTTAAAAACAATGCACTTAACAATGGGGTACTACCAGTGAAAGTGAGTGAATCATTTCTTGCACGAATATTTGAAATGGGCCCGGAAGAACTGATTCAGATCGATGTAGCCGCTCAAACTATTGCGCTTCCGGCTATCGGGGAACAGGAATCATTTGATATTAATCCCTATAAGAAAACTTGTTTGTTGAATGGCTATGATGATATTGACTATCTTATAAGTATTCGACCCCAGATAGAAAAATTTGAAGCAAGTCACCCACAATAAAAACCAATATCCAACAGCATCACCCTTTAAAAGAAAAATCAATGGAGAAGAAGATAACAGTTATCAATGGAGATGGGATTGGGCCCGAAGTAACTGCTCAATCAGTTAAGGTTCTCGATGCCGTAGCAAAAGTTTACGGACATTCTTTCCAATATGACTACTGTCTGATGGGGGCGGATGCAATTGACAAGACCGGCGATCCACTTCCTAAGGCAACCATCGACAGCTGTCTGCAGTCTGATGCGATTCTTTTTGGCGCCATTGGACACCCAAAATATGACAATGATCCCGCAGCGAAAGTTCGACCTGAACAAGGCTTATTGCAATTGCGAAAAGAATTGCAACTCTTTGCCAACATCCGTCCGGTAACTACCCATGCCAGTTTGCAACACTTATCTCCGCTGAAAGAAAAGCAGTTAAAGGGTGTTGATTTCGTCATTTTCCGTGAACTTACTGGTGGAATATATTTTGGGAAGAAGGAAAAAAGTGAAGATGGTAATACAGCATCTGATACCTGTTCTTATCAGCGATTTGAAATTGAAAGAGTAGCTCAATTGGCTTTTCAATATGCGCGGCAGCGCAGAAAGAAGCTGACATTAGTTGACAAGGCGAATGTATTGGAATCCTCCCGCCTTTGGCGAAAGGTAGTACAAGATATGTCACCGATTTATCCTGATGTGAAAGTAGATTATATGTTTGTAGATAATGCTGCCATGCAAATCATATTATATCCCTCTCAGTTTGATGTCATACTCACTGAAAATATGTTTGGAGATATATTAAGCGATGAAGCGAGTGTATTGAGTGGTTCTCTTGGATTGCTGCCCTCTGCCTCCGTTGGCAACCATACTGCCCTTTTCGAGCCCATACATGGTTCTTACCCTCAGGCAGCCGGGAAAGATGTGGCCAATCCACTGGGGTCAATTTTATCAGCAGCCATGCTGCTGGATCACCTTGGTTTTAGTGAAGAGGCCAATCAAGTGCGGGAGGGAGTAAATTGGACGCTGAAGAGTGGATTTGTGACGTTAGATATAGATCCGGTGAATAACTACTCTACCAGTGCTATTGGAGATTTAATTGCCGGATTCATCACCCGTCATGCAGAGCAGGATGAAAAAGCGCAACATAATCAGGTGAACCAATCCACCATCATTTAATTAACTCTTGTACGATGAGTACAATTGTTTTTTATAAATAGTTCTTTTTTTCGTGAGATTGAATTAGATTTGACTTGCACAACGATTATTCATGTTAGGCAGTCTCAATTTAATCATCTCCTGTATCGTGGTAGTAATTACCATGATTGCGATTATTATTCCGGTGAATCCGGGAGGATGAGTTGTTGACTGCATAACTTAAAATAACAACCCCGCCTCTCTGAAGCGGGGTTTTTTTATGAAAAAAAGAAGAAAAATGTAAATGCATGAATAATTATTACAACGCCGATACGATCATCTATCTGAATGGTGATTTTGTCAGGGCCGCTGATGCGAAGATGGATTTTTACAGCCAGTCACTTCATTATGGCTATTCTGTTTTTGAAGGAATCCGCTCTTATCGTGCAACAGATGGAAGTACCCGCATCTTTAAACCAGTCGAGCATTTTGACAGATTAGAACAGTCTGCCAAAACCATCAATATGCCCTATACCTGGCATACAGAAGAGCTTATACAAAACACATATGAAGTTTTGGAAAGAAATCAACTGGGTGATGCGTATATCCGCCCCGTCGTTTATGCGCCGGCAAACATGACTTTCGCTCCAAATGATATCTCTTTTATAGTAATTCAGGCCTGGCAAATGGCTCCTTTTTTAGGAGAAAAATTATTGCGGGTGCGCACCTCTTCTTTCCAGCGCCCTAATCCTTCGGCATTCCACCTTCGTTCCAAAGCGGCAGGACATTATGTGAACTCCATACTGGCCAGTCAGGAAGCTCGTGCAAATGGTTATGATGAAGCATTGTTGCTCGATATGAATGGTCAGGTGGCCGAAGCACCCGGTGCTAATGTGTTCCTGGAGAAAAACGGCGTTCTCTATACACCTCCCGCAGGGCATATTTTATCGGGCATCACAAGGGCCACTGTTATAGAATTGGCAGCCCAACTTCAGATACCCGTGAAAGAGCAATATTTCACCATTCAAGATATGTATGGTGCAGAGGCTGCTTTCTTTTGTGGCACTGCCGTTGAAGTAATCGGTTTTCAATCATTGGATGATCAATCATTTTCCATTCCCTGGGAAAAAAGTGTAAGTCACCAGATACAAAAAGCGTACAAGCAATTGGTTATTGAACCCATAGTGAAAGAAAGATCAGTTTCTCCACAACTATAATGATTTAAAATATGTCGACTGAAATGAATAAATATAGTAGGGTATTGACGCAGGATGAAACGCAGCCTGCTGCACAAGCGATGCTCTATGGAATCGGGTTGACGGATGCAGATTTACAAAAAGCCCAGGTTGGTATTGCCAGTATGGGATATGATGGCAACACCTGTAATATGCATCTCAATGATCTGGCTCAACAAATCAAAAAGAGTGTGTGGAATAATGAAATGGTAGGTCTAATATTTAATACCATTGGCGTCAGTGATGGGATGAGCAATGGAACGGATGGTATGCGATATTCACTGGTAAGCAGGGATGTAATCGCCGACTCAATTGAAACAATCTGTGGCGCTCATTACTATGATGGATTAATTGCTGTACCGGGGTGCGATAAAAATATGCCCGGTTGTCTCATTGCAATGGGTCGATTGAACAGACCCTCCATCATGGTATATGGAGGCACCATCGCACCGGGTCATTACAAAGGACAACACCTGAATATTATTTCCGCTTTTGAAGCCCTGGGTGAAAAAATCGCCGGTAAATTATCTGAAGAAGATTTTAAAGGAATCATTCAAAATGCCTGTCCGGGTGCAGGCGCCTGCGGGGGAATGTACACGGCAAATACAATGGCTTCCGCCATTGAAGCCCTGGGTATGAGTCTTCCTTATTCTTCCTCCAATCCGGCTACCAGCGAAGCCAAGCAACAAGAGTGTATCGAAGCAGGTAGAGCCATCAGATTGCTTCTTGAAAAAGATATCAAACCAAGCGATATATTATCACGAAAATCTTTTGAAAATGCAGTGACCTTAGTGATGGTATTGGGAGGAAGTACGAATGCAGTATTGCACTTGCTGGCTATGGCGAGAAGTGTCGGGGTGGAATTAACACAGGATGATTTCCAACGCATCAGCGATCGTACTCCGGTCTTGGCAGATTTCAAACCCAGTGGGAAATACCTGATGCAGGATCTTCATCCTTTTGGAGGAGTACCTGCAGTGATGAAGTATATGTTGAAGCAAGGGATGTTGCACGGCGATTGTCTGACTGTTACCGGAAAAACCATCGCAGAAAATCTTGAGCAGGCAGCGGACTTAGACTTTGAGGCGCAAGATATTATAAGGCCCATACATCATCCGGTGAAAACAACCGGACATCTTCAAATACTTTACGGTAACCTTGCTCCCGGTGGGAGTGTAGCCAAGATCAGTGGAAAGGAAGGAGAATTATTTAAAGGACCGGCAAGGGTATTCGACGGAGAATTTGAATTGGTAGAAGGCATTAATTCAGGAAAGATAAGACCCGGTGATGTAGTTGTGATTCGCTATGTGGGGCCGAAAGGGGCTCCGGGTATGCCTGAAATGCTCAAGCCTACTTCTGCTATTATTGGGGCTGGTCTGGGAAAATCTGTTGCATTGATTACCGATGGTCGATTTAGTGGAGGCACCCATGGATTTGTGATTGGTCATGTAATGCCGGAAGCATTTGATGGCGGCAATATCGCATTGGTGAAAGATGATGATATTATTGAAGTCAATGTAAAAAACAAAACCATGCAGCTCTTTATTTCTGATGAGGAAATGGCGGGTCGAAGAGCTGCCTGGCAACAACCCTCCCTCAAGGTCAAAAATGGTTTGCTCTTTAAATATGCCCGGCAAGTGAAAGACGCTTCACAGGGTTGCGTAACCGATGAAATATAAACCCAAGAAAAAAATTTTATGCCAACAGTTCAAGCAACACCTGTATCAACTGCCGATACTCCGGCATCACCGCAAATCAACGGTTCCAAAGCTGTATTGGAAGCACTGGTGGCCGAAGGGGTTGATACTATTTTTGGTTATCCGGGTGGTGCCATCATGCCAATCTACGATGCCATATATGATTATCACGATCGCCTGAAACATATACTGGTGCGACATGAACAGGGAGGAATCCATGCGGCTCAGGGATATGCCCGGGCCTCAGGTAAGGTAGGAGTTGTTTTTGCGACGAGTGGTCCGGGTGCCACCAATCTCGTTACAGGATTGGCAGATGCTATGATTGATAGCACAGCCGTAGTAGCCATCACCGGACAGGTATTTGCTCATTTATTGGGAACCGATGCTTTTCAGGAGACGGATGTTATCAATATTACATCACCTATAACAAAGTGGAATTATAAAATTACAGATGCGACTGAAATTCCATCCGTGTTAGCGAAGGCATTTTATATCGCCAAAAGCGGCCGCCCGGGTCCTGTATTGATTGATATCACCAAGAATGCTCAATTGCAATTAATTGATTACAATGGCTATCAATCTTGTCAACATATAAGAAGTTATCGCCCCAGACCCATTGTTCGAAAAGAATATATTGAGTCTGCTGCCCAACTGATCAATGAAGCTAAAAAACCATTTGTAATCTTTGGTCAGGGGGTTATACTCGGCAAAGCAGAAAATGAATTCCGGCAGTTCATTGAAAAGGGAGGAATTCCTGCTGCCTGGACCATACTGGGCTTGAGTGCTATTCCTACAGACCATCCCTTGAATGTAGGTATGTTGGGGATGCATGGGAATTATGCTCCCAATGTACTTACCAATGATTGTGATGTTCTGATTGCAGTCGGAATGCGGTTCGATGACCGCGTTACCGGTCGTCTCGATAAATATGCTAAACAAGCGAAAATTATTCACCTTGATATTGACCCTTCCGAAATTGATAAAAATGTAAAAGCCACCGTTGGGGTTTGGGGTGATTGTAAGGAAACCCTTCCGATGCTCACAGAGCTAATTGAAAAAAAAGAACACAAAGATTGGTTGCAACGCTTCAAAGACCATGATGCTGAGGAAAATAAGGAAGTTATATTTAATGAATTACACCCTGAATCTCCCGTACTCACCATGGGAGAAGTGATTCGACATCTCAATGAAATTACCGGGGGTGATGCCATTATTGTAACAGATGTGGGCCAGCACCAAATGGTTACCTGCCGGTATGCGCGATTCAATCAATCTAAGAGTAACATCACTTCCGGTGGTTTGGGTACCATGGGATTTGCTTTGCCTGCTGCCATTGGAGCCAAATTTGGAGCCCCAGACAGAACAGTAGTTGCGATTATAGGGGATGGGGGCGTACAGATGACCTTACAGGAATTAGGAACTATTATGCAAACTGAAATCAATGTCAAAATATTGATTTTAAACAATCAGTTCCTCGGAATGGTAAGGCAGTGGCAACAATTATTTCATGATAAACGATACTCCTTTGTTGATATCACTAGTCCGAACTACGTGAAACTGGCCGAGGCCTACGGGGTAGCTGCTGCCAGTATTAGCACCCGTGATCAACTGCACCAGGCATTGAACCAGATGATTCAACACGAAGGATCCTATTTATTAGAAGTTATGGTGGGAAAAGAAAACAATGTATTTCCTATGGTGCCGCAAGGTTGCAGCGTTAGTGAAATTCGGCTGAAATAAAAGGATTCATCGAAAACAAAACAACATGAAACAGGAATACACCATTACAGTTTATACAGAAAACCACATCGGATTGCTTGTTCGTATTGCTACTATTTTTTCCCGTCGGAAAATTAATGTAGAGAGCATGAATACATCACCCTCCGAGGCAGAAGGAATTCATCGTTTTACCATCGTGATTGATGAGACAGAGGAAGTTGTGAGAAAATTGGTAAGACAGATTGAAAAGCAGGTCGAGGTACTGAAGGCCTATTATAATAACAACGAAGAGATTATCTGGCAAGAATTGGCTTTATATAAGGTGCCTACCGAACAGATTGCTGAAAAAGTAAAAGTAGAGCGCCTGTTACGGGAACAAGGCGCACGAGCTGTAGTCATTCGAAAAGATTATGTGGTTTTTGAAACCGTAGGGCATCGGGAAGAAACAGACAAATTGGTTCAGGTACTGGCACCCTATGGTTTGATAGAATTTGTAAGAAGTGCGCGCGTTGCCATTATTAAAAACAGCAAAGGCTTTCATGAGAAGCTGCGTGAATTTGAACAGACAGAACCTAAAACAGAACTTGTTGAAAACGAATACCTCAATCGACAGAAGGAAGTATTCTCGATGTAATAAATTATTGATCAATCATTCAAATCAAAAACAAAAAAATGGCAAAATTAAATTTCGGTGGGGTAGAAGAAAATGTAGTTACCCGCGATGAGTTTCCCCTTGCTAAAGCACAGGAAGTATTGAAAAATGAAGTAGTTGCAGTAATTGGCTATGGCGTACAGGGACCCGGACAAGCACTGAATCAGAAAGAAAATGGCATACACGTAATTGTAGGTCAAAGAAAGAATTCCAAGAGTTGGGAAAAAGCCGTGGCTGATGGATTTGTACCGGGTGAATCGCTGTTTGAAATTGAAGAGGCATTACAAAGGGGAACTATCATTTGTTACCTGCTAAGCGATGCCGCTCAAATTGCTATGTGGCCTACTGTCAAGAAGTACCTGACACCGGGGAAGGCGCTTTATTTTTCTCATGGATTTGGCATTACCTATAACGATCAAACTGGAATTATCCCTCCCGCCGATGTGGATGTTTTCCTGGTGGCCCCCAAGGGATCAGGTACTTCCTTGCGGAGGATGTTCTTACAGGGTCGTGGACTGAACAGTAGTTATGCTATTTTTCAGGATGCTACCGGTAAAGCATTTGATCGTGTGATTGCATTGGGCATCGCTATCGGAAGCGGATACCTGTTTGAAACCGATTTCAAAAGAGAAGTGTACAGTGATTTAACAGGTGAGCGGGGAACACTCATGGGTGCTATTCAGGGTATTTTTGCAGCTCAGTACCAGGTATTACGATCCAAAGGTCATTCTCCTTCAGAAGCCTTCAATGAAACAGTTGAAGAGCTTACCCAATCACTCATGCCCTTGGTAGCAGAGAATGGAATGGATTGGATGTATGCCAATTGTTCCACCACTGCACAACGTGGTGCCCTTGATTGGTGGAAAAAATTCCGGGATGCTACCCTGCCTGTTTTCAATGAACTCTATGAAAGTGTTGCCACAGGAAAAGAAGCTGCTAAATCTATTGAAAGCAATAGCAAAGTTGATTACAGAGAAAAATTGGAAGAGGAACTGAAAGAGTTGAATCAAAGTGAAATGTGGCAGGCAGGAAAAACAGTACGCAGTCTTCGTCCGGAAAATAATTAGATCATGCCTATAATCCTCAATGATTCTAGAAGCCATTGCTGGTAAAGGACTTGATTTTGTCAGAACCAGGGAACGGCTGAGACGGGTAGTTAAACACACGCCTCTTACACTCAGTCATACCCTTTCATGGAACTTTGAGTATTAGGTTTTCAGGCGCTTGGCAAATTATTTTATAGGGACTATTCACAGCGAAGTCAATAGCTACTAGAACATCTTTCTCAGGTCAATCATATATTGTTGGGTATCCTGCATATTAATAAGTCCTTTCCGCGGTCTGTCCAGATCAATGATGAGGTGAATACAGGCACAAACCATGAGCGCAAAGACCATGCTGACTATAAATGGATTTCGGGCCTTCGATTTCTGAAAACCAAGTATAAAGCTGCAGATGATGCAAAGAAGAAATAGCAGCCAAAGAATTGAATCGGGAACCGTAGCATTTTTTTCAGCTGTTCGATTGGTAACAATATCCAGCATGGCATTGATAGAAGGAATCATCTGATTGGATGCAACATAGTTGTCTTTTACTTTAGACGCTTTGGCGACTTCTGCCCATAATAAATTTCCAATGGTCTCCGTAGACGCCAGTGCTGCTCTTTCGAGTGACAGGTTTTCTCCGGCTTGGAAATAATTGATCCTTGCTTCAATATAATCTTTTAAGTACATCCTCAAATTATGACGGGTAGAATCCGGATACAGATCACAGCGAAGTACCACTGTTCCAATATCATTGGCCTCGGTGAGCATTACATTTCTGCGGGCTTCATATCGGGAAGCTGCCATACTGAAAGTGAAAGCGAGTAGCAGGGCTAACAATCCCAAAAGTGAACCTTCAATGGGGTTAAGGGTATCATCTACGAAGGACTGAAATGGGCGTAAGCCAGCCATCAATTTGGCTACTGAATAAACCAACATCATCACCACAAATAATGTCAATGATATTTGCAGTGGATTAAATCCGGAGAGGAATAATAAATTCATATATTTACTTTAATAGCTTATCGTAATGTATTCATCTACATTTTGTTCTCCCCAGGTTCTCTGAATATTAGAAACCCATTTATTGAAACGCTTACTCTTACTGAATTTTATCTTTCCTGTTCGCTTACAAATTTTTCCTTCATTGATGATAGCTTCCTGACTGATAATGGTGCCATCAAATTCCATGTCATTGGCGGATAACATCCTCAAGGTGCCTTCGATTGTCATATATCCTTTTTTATCCCTTCCCAGTTGTTTGCCGGAAATACGGTATTTCCCATTGCCAATACCAGTGATGGTCACCTTCCCGGGCTTGTCCCAACTCATCCATTCCGCCCAAAAAATTTCTATATCTCGGGTTCCTGTTCTGATAGCGGGCAGTGATGCTACTTTATTACGAGCATAAAAACCATCTACATGAACATTTCTTCCAAAACCACAAGCAAAGGAACCCGCGGTCGATTCCTGGGTGATGGTAACTCCTTTTTCAGTGAATTCAAATACCACCCGACAACTGGGATCTTCATTTGTCTTATAAAATGTTTTGGTTCCATAGACCATCAGGGAATCTTTAATCAGCCCCAGATTATTTGCCGGAGCTCCGGTGGAATATCGGAGGTGAAAAAGGCATTTATTGTTCACAGGTTCAGATACAATCAATCTTCCAAACGGACCTCCAGTCTTGCTTGCCTGTACTTCTGTTTTTTCATTCAGACTATAGGTGCCCGGAACGATTGGAGCAACCAGTGAAGGAGCCTGTGCCAGTATGGCAAGGGGGGTAAATAGGATGCCTAATAGACCGATTATTTTCATATTGATTCCTTTTAATAAAAATACTTATCCTTTTTTAAAAAGGTCTAAAACACGACTAATTTTAATTTTAGTCACGGAATAAAGACCAGTCTGGTTAAAAGTCATATTCTTTCCTTCTGTTGTACGATAAAAGTAATGATGCTTCCGGATCTTCCGGTGTGAATATTTCCTGAATCGGGTCCCAGCTGATTGTACGGCCCAATTTCATGGCTATCCAGTGCAGCAGACAGGCACTATTGCTTCGGTGTGCAACTTCTATCGGTGCCACCGGTTGATTCCCCGATCGGATACAGTTTAGCCAGTTCAGGTGCTGCTCTTCACTTTCATATAGATGAGTTTCATGAGGAGCGATTACTGTGTGCAGCAATCGATGATCACTGGCATTGAGGGCGATCAATCCCTGCTGATCCGGTTGAGGTATTCCATCTTTGAATGTGCTGTTACCCCTGCTAACAAAAATCCATCCTTCACTACCGATGAATTCAATACCTTTTTTGAGCTCACTTGAAACAGTCATTTTCACTCCATTGGCATATCTGGCTACCGATGAAAATGTGCCATGTACATCCCACAGTCCATCGTAATTTTTATCCTGTTTAGGAAAGTATGCTTTTCCTGCTATTTCGATGGGTCCGGAATTTTCTATGCCCATTGCCCAATGAGCTATATCGATGTGGTGCGACCCCCAATTCGTAATCATGCCCGCTGCAAATGATTCACAGCGTAACCAGCCGGGTCGGCTATATACACCCTGTTCATTTCCTATTCTCGGATGCACCCTGTCTTCAGTATAATCCAGGGGCTGAACAGGTCCCAGCCAGGCATCATAATTCAGTCCATTCGGTATGGGCATTGTTTCGAGAAGACCACCTCCCGTGTCTGCTGGAAAGCCAATTTTAATTTCCTTGAGCTCCCCGATTCGGCCATTTCTGACCAACTCAGCCGCTCTTTTGAATTGTGGCCAGGGATGAATCGATCTTTGCTGACTTCCAATCTGAACGATTGAACTACTTTGCCGAATAACATCTACCAGTATTTTTCCTTCCTCAATGGTTCGGGTAGCCGGTTTTTGTAGATAAACATGTTTTCCTGCCCTGACAGAATGAACTGCTGTTACAGCATGTTGGTGGTCGGGTAAACTGATCACAACCGCATCTATATCGTTGTTAAGTAATAATTCTCTGTAATCGTCATAGCTTTTTACTTCCCATGCAGAAAATCTTTCTTGCCGCTGTTCAGCGGCAATCCGATAACTATTCATTACCACAAGTGGAGCTGCTTCAGCCCTGCTCTTATCTATATCTGCAACAGCAACGATACGGGCTTTTTCAGATTGGGCAATCAATGGAATATCATGCGATGACGCATACCTGCCACAACCAATGATACCTACATGAATACGGTTACTGGGAGCATCTTTTCCGAGCACAGAAGCAGGAACTATAGTCGGGAACTGACTCATCATATCTTATCGTCAGTAATTGAAATACTGTAGTGTTTGCTCTGATCTTCCGGGGGGTATTTATAAAAGTTATCCAAACGGTTGATCAATGGAGATGCTTTGTGGGGTAAAGAATTTCGGACCTTCTTCAGTAATATACAGACAGTCCTCCAGTCTTATTCCAAATTCACCCGGTATACAAATCGTAGGTTCATCGCTGAAGCACATACCCACACCGATGGGTGTCATATTTCCTTTTACGAAATTGGTCCATTCATGTCCTTCCATACCGATTCCATGGCCTGTTCGGTGTGGTAAGCCCGGCAGCCGATAATTTTTTTCGTATCCGCCATTCTCGATTAC
>JBIIRN010000123.1:0-6024 GCA_044341525.1 Sediminibacterium sp.
CGGTTTAATTGGTGGGAACAAAAATAAATTTTTGATTGGTTATTGGGGTAAAAAAAATCCGCCGGAGGCGGATTTTGAATGATTTATTTCAATGAGCGTGAGTTATTTTACGGATGCGATCAGTGCCTTGAAGCTTTCCGGCTCATTCATGGCCAGGTCTGCCATTACTTTACGGTTCAACTCGATTCCTTTGCTGTTCAGCAAGTGAATGAATTGGCTATAAGTTAAGCCCTCTTCACGAACAGCTGCGTTGATACGGGCAATCCAAAGCTGGCGGTATTCGCGCTTTTTCAGTTTGCGACCTACATAACTATAGGTTAAACCCTTTTCAACGATGTTCTTGGCAACGGTATATACATTCTTACGTTTTCCATAGTAGCCTTTGGCCTGTTGGAGAACTCTTTTTCTTCTGGCGCGTGAAGCGACTGCATTTTTTGAACGTGGCATATTTTTTCATTTGACCGGAACAGGTCCGGAGATGGAGTAATGGGGTTAAATCATCCTTTTAATCTGAGAAGTCTCAAAACAAAATCCTTATTGGTATCGCCTACCAATCCCTTCTTCCGAAGAGAACGTTTGCGCTTTTTGGATTTTTTTGTGAGGATGTGTCGCTTAAAAGCTTTCTGAAAAGTGATTTCACCGGTGCCGGTTACTTTGAAGCGCTTCTTGGCGCTCGAGTTGGTTTTTACCTTTGGCATGTCAATAATCTGTTACGATTATACCCTGCTGGCGGTGTCGCTCAGGCAACACGCTTGTTGAGCCATACGGGAAATGGGCTGCAAAGCTAATAAATCTTTCTGAAAAACGAAAATTCAAGCCGGTTTTTCCAGCGAAACCCTATCGAATGGATTGAAATGCAGAACTTACCGATTGATTACTTTTTCTTATTTGTCTTCGGCGTAAAGAGCGCAAACATCCGCTTCCCCTCCAGTTTAGGCATACTTTCCAGTGCACCGCAATCTGCCAGTCGCTCGGCAAACTTCAATAATAAGAGCTGGCCCCTGTCTTGAAACATAATGGCCCTACCCTTGAACTGAACATAGGCTTTCACCTTATTGCCATCTTTCAGGAATTTTTCAGCGTGCTTGGCTTTGAAGTCAAAATCATGGTCATCTGTACCCGGCGTAAAACGTATTTCCTTTACCTCACTCTGCTTGGAGTTGGCTTTCATCTCTTTTTCCTTCTTCTTCTTCTCGTAGAGGAATTTCTTATAGTCGATGATTTTGCAAACGGGTGGCTCAGCGGTCGGAGATATCTCCACCAAGTCCAGCTCCTGTTCACGGGCTATTTTTAATGCATCCTGGGTATTGTAAATGCCGACGGTAACGTTGTCGCCTACTAATCTGACTTCAGGTACTCTAATTCTATCATTGATGCGGTGTTCCGGTTCTGGTTGTCTGTTAAACCGGGGGTTGAACCGCCCCCCTCCTCTCGGTGGTAATGCCATTAATTGTTATTTGGTGAAAAATCAGTCAGTTGAGGTTATTCAATTATTCGATTGTAAAGATATAATAATTTTAGGTGACCTGTTATTAGCTCTCCCGGTTTTCAATTTCCCGGCGGATTCGAGTAATAAATGCTTCAGTAGATTCAGCACCGGTATCCCCGATCCCCTGTCTTCGTACAGATACTACCCCCTCCTGCTGCTCCTTCTCTCCTACAATCAACATATATGGTATTTTCATCAATTCAGTATCCCTGATCTTTTTTCCGATTTTCTCCTGGCGGTCATCCATCTCCACCCGAATACCCGCCTGCAACAGACTTTGCTGGATGGATCCGGCGTAATCCAGGTATTTATCACTGATCGGCAGCACTTTTACCTGAACCGGCGACAGCCATAGCGGAAACTTACCCGCATAATGTTCCAGCAGGAATCCGATGAAGCGTTCATGGGTTCCGAGCGGAGCCCGGTGAATAATCAGGGGAATTTCCGGCTCATTGTTTTTATTGGTGAACCGAAGGTTGAAACTTCTGGGCTGGGCGAAATCTACCTGGTTGGTGGCCAGGGTGAATTCCCTTCCAATAGCACTCCAAATCTGCACATCAATCTTCGGTCCATAAAAAGCCCCTTCCCCTTTCACTTCCACAAAAGGTACCCCCGTTTCAATCAATACATTTCTAACGAGTTCCTCCGTTTCCTTCCATAACTCCGGTTCATTGATGTATTTCTGTCCCAACTTTTCAGGATCATGCAGAGAAAGCCGCATCACATATTTCTCAATACCGAAAATCTTGAAATACTTCAGGTACATATCATTTACCGCCTTGAACTCTTGACGGAACTGTTCTTTCGAACAATAAATATGCGCATCATTCATGTGCAGGCAACGTACCCGCATTAATCCAAATAACTCACCGCTTTGCTCATAGCGATAACAGGTTCCGTACTCCGCAATGCGATAAGGAAGGTCACGATAACTGCGGGGCTCTGTATCAAAGATTTTATGGTGGTGCGGGCAATTCATGGCTTTGAGATAATAAGTCTCTCCATCCATTTGCATGGGAGGAAACATACTATCTGCATAATAAGGCAGGTGGCCACTCGTCAGATAAAGATTTTCTTTCGCAATGTGCGGAGTCACTACTCTTTTATAACCGGCAGCCGTCTCCGTTTCTTTGGCTAATTTTTCCAACTCTTCTATGATGACCGTTCCGTTGGGCATCCAGAGAATTAATCCCGGACCAACATCCTCATTCATCGTGTAGATACCCAACTCCTTTCCTAATTTTCGGTGATCGCGTTTTTTGGCTTCCTCCATCATTGTGATGTACTCGTCCAATTCTTTTTGTTGGGGGAAGGTGATACCATAAATGCGGGTCAGCATTTTGTTTTTCTCATCTCCCTTCCAATAAGCTCCGGCAATGCCCGATAAATGTATGGCTTTGATGAAACCGGTATCCGGAATGTGCGGACCACGACAGAGATCCGTGAACTGCCCTTGCGTATAAAAGGTAATGGAACCGTCTTCCAGGTTACTCAACAAATCCAGTTTGTATTCATCTCCTTTCTCTGCGAAATAATTGACAGCCTCAGATTTGGAAATTTCTTTTCTGATATAGGGGTTGGACTGACGGGCCAGTTCATTCATTTTCTTCTCCAGGTTCTTCAGGTCTTCCTCTGTTATTTTTCGATCGCCCAAATCCATGTCATAGTAAAATCCTTTGTCAATGGCAGGACCAACCCAGAATTTTACGCCGGGAAAAGTTTGTTCCACGGCCTCCGCCAGCAGGTGAGCAGAGGAATGCCAAAAGGTCTGTTTCCCACCATCATCATTCCAGGTGAGCAGTTGCAAAGTAACATCTGAATGGATGGGTCGGGTGGCATCCCGAATCTCTCCATTGATATTGGCTGCTAATACTTTTCTGGCCAAACCTTCACTGATCTGCTTCGCTACTCCTAAAGCTGTGATACCCGACTCATACTGTCTGACCGCACCATCTGGAAATTGTATAGAAATCATGTTCTCTTGGATTCGCTTGTTATTTGGGTGCAAAAATAACGATTCGCCCTCAGATAACTGACTTCAATTCAGTTGTTTCGTTGGGAAAACCTTAACGCTTCTTTACCAAACTCTCATCAATTGGATGGTTAGATTTGTTCTATGAGGATACTCCTTACCCTCTTCCTATCTTACTGTTTACCCCATTTTCTGTCGGCCCAGCAGTTGACCGGCATCTGGCGGGGTTACTTCAGCTCGAATGTTTCCGTGATGGGCGATGTAGCCCGTGATGAAACTTATAAGTTCGAAATCCAGATGTTGCAGGAGAATAATTCCATTCGGGGGGTAAGTTATTCTTATAAGACCACAGTATTTTTTGGAAAAGCTGAATTGACGGGCATTTATACGCCCGGAAGAAAAACCTTAATTCTCAAGGAAAATAAACTCACCGATTTAAAAATTACTACCGAGAGTGAAGCCTGTCTCATGACTTGTTACCTCGATTATTCCTCGATTGGAAAGATGCAGTTTTTAGAGGGAACTTTTTATTCAGTGAACATTCGAACCAAGGCAGATTGCGGCAGTGGAAAAATTCACCTGGAAAAAGTAAAAGAATCTGAATTCAAAAAGGAAGATTTTCTTATATCGGGAAATACCAAGAAGAACACCGCAATTCCCCCAGCCAAGATACCAGCCCCCCTTTCAACCAATGCCGGTAAGAAAATCAACCCTTCCCCTGGCAATAACAACCCCATCAGCGGAAAAAATACCAAGGTAAATCCACCTGTTTCTATCCCCTCTACGCAGACAGTTGATCCACCCAAACCCAAAACCCAGGAGGAGGAGTCGGTGAAATCATCCGGGGGCGGAACTTCCGCGACAGCGAACAGCACCCCCAATACCGTCAGTGAACAGTCGATTAAAAAAGATCCCATCCCTCGTGTTTTGGTGGAACGAGAAAATGACCTGGTGAAAACCATCGTAACAGATAAACAGGACATTCGTATTGACTTATATGACAATGGTACCATTGATAATGATACGATCTCCGTGTACCACAATAACCGGCTGGTAGTTCGTTCTCAACGGTTAAATTTCACCCCCATAAGCTTTATCATCCACTCTGACCCCAACGAAACCCACCATGAAATTGTAGTGGTAGCAGATAATTTGGGCGACATTCCCCCCAATACTGCTCTGATGGTAGTTACCTCCGGCGGGAAAGATAGGGTAGAAATTTTTCTGGCATCCAGTGAAAAGAAAAATGCCAAGGTAATCATTGATTATCAACCGAAAAAAAAGTAAATACTCAACTTTTTATTGAAGTAAAAGTGAGTCCATCGCTTTCAGCTGACCCGATGCATGGGTCGAGAAGGGCGAGCTGCTAACAGCAGTTATATCCAGCCAGTTTGCCTCATCCCCCGCTGTTGTTTGAAAACGATATACCCGATTCCCCCTGAATTGCATGATCCTTAGCAATTCATAAAGCTGGAGTCCGGTAAGTTGAAATGACAAACTTATTCCCCTCGCTTCGGTTTCTGCTATCAGACCCTTCATTTCATCGGAAATTCCCTGCGCTATCATTCCAACACTATCACCCATTGGAACGGGCATTGTAACTGACAAACCGATGAGACTATCCGACCGTTTGATCATCTGCTTGGCTAAAACATGCACTTGTTGGGTATCATTGAGGGCAGGAAAGGAACTTTTCATTAGAAGATAGTCGGAAAGCAATTCCGATAAAAGCCGCTGACCCGCTTCATTGCTATCAGCCGAAACTGTAGGCATGGCCGGGATAGTTTCAGTAACATGATTTGAATTGGATTCACAGGCAAGTGAGCTGAGAAAAAGTAGTAATAAGTACAAGTATTTCATAACTAAAATTACAATGAATTGAACAAAGCCCCTGAACTGATTACCTTTGCAGCCAAAATATCAGGATATGTTGATTGGGTTACAAAACCTAACCTTTGAATTTGGGGCAAGGAAGATTGTGGAAGATGCCACCTGGCACATTCAACCGGGTGAAAGAATTGGTTTGGTGGGTTATAACGGTACCGGAAAATCTACCCTGCTAAAATTATTGGTGGGTGAGTACAGTCCCTCTGCAGGTACCGTTGAAAAAAGCAAAGACACTACACTGGGTTATCTGCATCAGGACTTACTAAGTTTTCAAACGACTGACACCATAACCCGGGTGGCTTTGAGTGCTTTTGAGCGGGTGATGGAACTCGAATCAGAAATTGAGCAACTGGGAAGGGAATTGGAAAAAGATTCGGAGAACGAGGCATTACTTATTCGTTATACCGATGCCTTGCACGAAATGGATGTGCTCGATGGGTACCAGATCCACCACAAAGCGGAAGAAGTGTTACATGGTCTGGGTTTTAGCAATGAAGATTTATTGCGCCCTTATCAGGAATTCAGCGGAGGTTGGCGCATGCGCGTTCTGCTGGCCAAAATGATTTTACAGCAACCCGATGTGCTGCTGCTGGATGAACCTACCAACCACCTCGACCTACCTTCCATCGAATGGTTAGAACGCTATTTGCTCCATTACAAGGGTAGTGTAGTAATC
>JBIIRN010000136.1:0-5518 GCA_044341525.1 Sediminibacterium sp.
GAGGAAGCAATTCTGAAAGCATTGGAAACTACACCACCGGAACTGGCTTCCGATATTTACAGAAGAGGACTTTACCTTACAGGAGGGGGTGCGCTCTTGCGTGGACTGGACAAGCGACTCAGTGCAAAAATCAAATTACCGGTGCATGTGGCTGATGATCCGCTGAAAAGTGTAGTTCGTGGAACAGGTCTTGCCCTGAAAAATTATCAGCGCTTCCCTTTCATCATGCGGTGATAAGTAGATACAGCTAGCCTCCAATTATGTATAACAACCTGCGCTGCATTTCCATTTGTATATTGTGTTCTAATCAGAAGGGGTCTTGAGAAATATTTTCCTGTTCATACAACGTTATTTCACCTTCATCAGTTTTCTGGTGTTACAGATTGTTTGCATTGTCTTACTGAGTAAGAGTAGCCAGAGTCATCAAATGGTATTTTCCAATGCGGCCAACGAAGTGACCGGTAGAATCAACAGACAATACAGCGGGGTCACTCAATATTTTTCTTTAAGAGAGACGAATCGACAGCTGGCAGAAGAAAATGCCAAACTGTTGAACTTACTGAAAGAAAACTTTATCGACACCGCTGCGAAGCAGATTACGGTAGCAGACAGCACAATAAAAGATTCTTTGGGCAGAAAAAGGAAATATAGTTTTTTACCGGCCCATGTTATAGGCAATACGGTGACGCTTCAAAATAATTATCTGACAATTGAAAGGGGCACCCTGCAAGGAGTAAAAAAAGGGATGGCGGTTACTTCCCCGCAAGGAATTGTTGGGGTAGTAGTTGAGACGGGGCCTCATATCAGTCGCATCATGACTTTGTTACACCGCAAAAGCAAGGTGAGTGCGATGCTGAAAAAAGATGGTGTAGCAGGAAGTATTGAATGGGATGGGGCTGATCCAAGTTACCTGACACTTACCGATATACCAAAGAGTTCGGTGATCAAACCCGGAGATACGGTTTTGACCAGCAATTATTCTGCCAACTTCCCACCCCGACTTCCCATCGGCACAGTAAATAAGATCAGTTCGGATGCGGAGAGCAATTTCTATACGCTTCGAATCAAAACAGCAGTAAATTTCTTTAGCATCCAGTATGTATACCTGATAGAGAATGTTTTTTACCAGGAACAAACTGATCTGGAACAAAACAATACCAATTCCGGCAGACAATGAATCCCGTAATAAAACATATTATCCGTTTTATCTTATTCATCCTGCTGCAGGTCTTTGTATTGAATACCATTCCCCCACTCCATCAATTTATTGTTCCTTACCTGTATTTTTTATTCATTCTCTGGCTGCCCATTGGCACACCCAGGGTGGCTCTTTTACTGATATCGTTTGTGTTCGGACTGACCCTGGATTATTTTACCGGTACACTCGGACTTCATGCATCACCCTGCCTGTTAATTGCCTATCTAAGACCATTTCTGCTACAGCTACTGCTGGCGCAGGAAACAGCAGAAGCCGGTTATAAAGAGCCGGGGCATCAAACCATGGGATGGGTTCCCTATATTACGTATGCAGGATTACTGGCACTGATTCATCATATCTGCCTGGTACTTATCGAATGGCTGCAATTTGGTGATTTTATTTATTTTATTGGAAAAGTACTGGGAACTACTGCCATCAGTTTACTCCTGATTCTGATCGCAGAACTACTGGTACCCCGCAGAGAGGCATTGCGGACAGGAAAATAATGCCATATTCTATAAAAATTTATGCTACGATCTTTACAATATGTGCTGCATTTCATCAAATTTGCATCACGGGAATTTCACATTACATCCATGAGGCGACATGTCGGTATTTAACCAAAGCAGGGGGAAGATCATCCAATTCATTTTTGCAGCCGTTGTGCTGTTGATTGTGATTCAGTTAGCCAATCTTCAGCTGTTTTCTACCAAGTATAAGTTAGCAGCAGAAAGCAATGCCGTTTACCGCAAAATCATTTATCCCGACCGCGGAATCATTTTTGACCGGAACAGAAAACCTATCCTTGAAAACATGATCATTTACGATCTGCTGGTAGTTCCGGCAGACTCCCGGGGAAATGATACTGCCGGTTTATGTGCCTTGCTTCAGATTGATACAGCTGAGTATAAAAAAAGAATGCGGGATATCGTCTTTAAAACCGGTATGGTAAGGCCCGGGATTTTCGAACCCATGTTATCACCCGAGATGTTTGCCCGACTCAACGAAAACCTTTATAAGTTCAGCGGTTTTTCTCTGAGCGAACGTTCGGTTCGAAACTACCCATATCATGCTGCCGGACATTTATTAGGGTATATCGATGAGGTAGATACTACCTTTCTCCGGGTGCACAAAGACGAGGGATATCAAATGGGTGACTATGCCGGAAGAACCGGACTGGAGCGGACTTATGAAAAGATATTGATGGGGCGTCGTGGGGTGAAAAACTATATCCGAGATAACAAGAGCCGCTTACAGGGAGAATATGAAAAAGGGCTATATGATACGGCAGCTGTCGCAGGAAAAAATATGTTCTCCTCCCTCGATGTGGAATTACAAAAAATGGCTGAGGAACTGATGACCAATAAAGTCGGCAGTGTAGTGGCCATCGATCCACAAACGGGTGGCATCCTTTGTATGGTGAGTGCCCCCACCTTTGACCCGAACTATCTAACGGGTAGTCAACGCAGAAAACATTTTGCCGAATTGCTGAATGACCCCCGCAAACCCTTTAACAACCGGGCCATACAAAACAACTATTCACCGGGCTCTACATTTAAGACAATCGTTGGTATCATTGGTCTTTCGGAAGGCGTGATTGATGAAAAATTCACGGTAAGTTGTCCGGGATTCTTTGGTGGATGTGGAACCGGTAAACCCAAATGCCTAGACAAGGGAACCTTTGCCTTCAAAGAAGCAGTGGCCCACAGTGATAACAGCTATTTCTCTACGGTTTATAAAAGACTGCTGGATCAGCCCAGGTATAAGAGAACAGATAGCGCCTTGAATGTATTTAATCAATATGCCCGATCCTTTGGCCTGGGAACGAGACTGGGAATTGATCTTCCTTCTGAAAGAGCCGGTTTGCTACCAACATCTGATTATTACAAAAAGATTTATGGTAATCGCTTTTTCCCCTGCAATATCATTTCCAATGCAATCGGACAAGGAGAGGTGAATACGACTATGTTACAAATGGCCAATGTGATGGCGATTATTGCCAACAAGGGCTGGTTTTACACGCCTCATTTAATTGATTCTATAGAAGGTGGCGATGAAAACGGATTACTCGAATCATTCAAGGTAAAAAGATGGGCAGACAAACGCATCCCTACCCAGGTATTTGAAGCAGAACAAAACGCCATGCAGGCAGTAATGGAAATTGGAACTGCTGCCGCATCGGCTGTTCCGGGTGTTGTTGTCTGCGGAAAAACGGGAACTGTAGAGAACTATGCTAAAGTAAATGGTCGCGTGGAAAAACAGCAAGACCATTCCTTCTTCAGTGCTTTTGCACCTAAAGACAATCCAAAGATTGCAATCGCAGTGATTTGTGAAAATGCCGGACAGGGTGCCTGGGCGGCAGCTCCCATCGCCAGTTTGTTGATGGAAAAATATTTGAAAGATTCTATCACCGGAAAAGCGAGGAAGGACAAATATGATATGATGGTGAATAAAAATCTCATCCCAAAACTCATGCGGCAGGAAATGATCAAAAATGATTCCCTGCGTAAAAAAAGGGAAAGAGAAATACAAAAAATAAGAGAAGAGAAGCAAAGAATCAGTCAAGAAAATGCTGCCGGCAAAGTAACTGCCGATAACATTTTCAACCCCCCAAACAATAACAGACTGCCCGATAACCCATTATCCGCTCCAAGAAAAAGTGAAGGGCTATTACCGGGTGCTACAGAAAAAAGAAAAAAAACTTTTACCTCCTAAGATGGCAACCTCCCGAAATAACACACTGGCCAAAGGCATCGACTGGACGGTAGTCTGGCTTTATGGTGCATTGGTGGCGATTGGTGTGCTCTGTATTTTCATGGTGGAATACAGAACAGGAGATAGTCTGGCCGGCACTTTCTTCAATGGAAAAACCAATTACAGTAAACAGATTTTATTTGCCTTCTTCTGTGCAATTATTGGGATGTTCATTGTATTAACGGATAGCAAATTATTTACTGCTCTGGCCAACCTCTCTTATGTAACAGGTATCCTACTGATGTTAGCCACCTTCGTTATAGGAAAAAACATCAACGGATCGAAAAGCTGGATACCACTGGGTGGCGGGTTTAATCTTCAGCCGGCAGAACTCTGTAAGATCTTCGCAGCACTTGCACTTGCAAAATACCTCTCACAACCGGAAACTATCTTTAAAAAGATACAATCACAGTTACTGGCAGCAGCTATTGCTTTACTGCCGGCTGTATTGTCGGTTTTACAACACGAACTCGGACTCGCCCTGGTATATTCAGCCTTCCTGATTCCGATGTACCGAGAGGGTATGCCGGCTCAAATTCTGGTCATTGCCATTTCATTCGGAATTCTGGTGGTCGCCTCGCTGATTATAGAACCAAATTTACTGGCAGCGATACTCACCCTGTTCGCCATGCTCATCTTATATATACTCAGAAGAGCTATAAGAAGGAATAAACGAATCATCACCATTGTAATAGCTGCGTGGATTCTTTGTGTAGGTACTCAAAGATTACTGGTTCCCTATATCTTCAATAACGTTTTGGAATGTTATCAAAGCACCCGCATCTATAGCATGGTGGGAAAAGATTATGACTGTAGTCTGAATAAAAAATCAGCCAGAAAGGCAAAAGATAAAAGCATCAAAAAGCCCGATGATTACAATGTACGGCAGAGTAAAATCGCCATTGGATCGGGAGGATTCTTTGGGAAAGGATTTCTGAAAGGAACTCAAACCCGGGGCAAATATGTACCTGCGCAACATACTGACTTTATTTTTACTTCACTGGGAGAAGCCTTTGGTTTTGCAGGATGCTGTCTGTTGCTCGGACTTTATCTTTTCTTGCTCTTTCGCATGATTCAAATGGGAGAGCGACAACGAAGTACCTTTAGCAGGGTATATGCATATTCCGTTGCCAGTATTTTCTTTTTCCATATTGCCGTTAATGTAAGTATGACCATTGGTCTTTTCCCGATAGTAGGGATCCCTCTTCCGCTGATTAGTTATGGAGGGTCTTCATTACTTACTTTTACTATTTTACTTTTCATTTTACTGCGGCTGGATGCAGATAGACAAATGGTGTTGAGATAAAGGCAAGCAAGTATTAGCTTTGCACCATGCAAATCATACCCCTGTCGGAAGGTAGTTTTACCATTGACGCTACCAAACAATTCATCCCATTTACTGTGGGAGAAGATGAACTAAAAGAACGCAGCAGGGGCAGTCTTTTAGTAGAAATACAACCCTTCGCCGTCGTTACAGAAAAAGATGTGATACTCCTAGATACCGGACTGGGATTTTGTGACGAAGAGGGGGTACCTATGATTCATCGGAACTTACAAAAAGCAGGG
>JBIIRN010000124.1:0-5959 GCA_044341525.1 Sediminibacterium sp.
TTCCTTAGCAGCAATACGAGCTGAACGCTCTATGGCATCCATATCCCAGCTGGCGGCTTCCGCTAAGGGTAGTGGAAAAATAGTGCGGAATCCATGTATCACATCCTGAGCAAAAAGAAGTGGAATTTTAAGTCGCGATTGCATGGCAATTTCCTGCAGGGATCGGGTACGCGCTGCTCCGGTCACATTCAAATATGAACCCACCATTCCCTTTCTAACCCTATCTTGTTTTTCTCCATCTTGGGTGATGGGCCCAGTCGCTGCGAAGTCACTGGTGATCTGATGCAATTGACCCACCTTCTCTTCCAAGGTCATCAGCCGCATTAATGAATCGACGCTTTTGGCGATATCATTACCTTGTGCAAGTATATTTCCGGAGAAAACAATTATAGCGAGAAGAAACAAAAAAGAATGCCGCATAAAATTAATTATTGGTATATACGCACGTAATCAACTTTCATACGTACGGGGAAAATGGAATCATCGATTCCCTTCTTGCCCCCAAAGTTACCACCTATTGCCATATTTAAAATCAAATGGAAGGGCTGATCAAAAGGCCAGACAGAATAGGTATTATTTTCTTTTTCAAAAACATAAGTTTTGACACCGTCTAAAAAATATTCAATTTTAGATGCCGACCATTCTATGGCAAATACATGGTATTGCTCTCCATGATTCTTCAAAGGCATAACTTTTGTTCGCTGGGTTTGGTACATACCGTTGTACCTATCGGTGTGAATGGTTTGGTGCAGGGTGTCTTTCTGATAACCAACTGTTTCAGCAATATCTATTTCACCACTTTTCGGCCAATTGCCATAATGATTATTTGTTGGCAACATCCAAATGGCAGGCCAGGTTCCTAGTCCCGTTGGCAAGAGTGCGCGCACCTCTATGCGACCATATTTCCAATCTCCCTTTGCTTTGGTAGTTAATCTCGCAGAAGTATACGGGGCTCCTTCAAATTGTTCTTTATGCGCCTCAATAATTAGTTCTCCGTTGATGACTCTTGCGTTTTCTTTTCGCTCCCAGGTATAAAACTGGGGCTCATTGTTACCCCATCCACAAAGTTGAGGACATCCCCTTCCCCTATCGTAGTTCCATTTAGAAGTATCAGGCAAACCGGATTGGCTGAATTCATCGGCCCAAACCAATTGATTGTAGTGATATTGTGCAAAAGAATTTTCAACTAGAAATACAAAAAACAATAGGGATACTGATCGGATAAAAATATTTTTTTGCAGCGGCATAAGGATTGATCTTCTTTATATAGGATATTACTGATATACCCTGACATAGTCTATCTCGAAGGTTGCAGCAGAAAAATTGGGATCAATATTTCCTCCAAAATTTCCACCCATGGCCTGGTTCAACAGAATGAAAAATGATTGATTGAATGGAAGGCTACTGGTGTTAGCTACTGTATGATATAGAGTGCCATCAACATAAAATTTAATTGATTGTGGTGACCACTCACAGGCATAGAGATGAAAAGTAGAACTTGCTTGTTGAATAACAGTAGAAGCAGTTACAGCATTGCCACCGGAAAAACCAGGGTAATGCAAGGAAGCATGAATCCTATTGGGGTCTGAACCCTTGTGTTCCATAATATCGATTTCACCACATGCTGGCCAACCAGCTGTTGGGAAATTATCACCCAACATCCAGATTGCCGGCCAGGTTCCTACACCGACCGGAAGTTTAGCCGACACCTCAATTTTTCCATATTTAAATGAGAATTTACTGCGCGACAACAGACGAGCGGATGTAAAACTACTACCGCTGAAACTCTCTCTCTTTGCTATGATTTTTAAAGTGCCATTGGAAACCACAGCATTATCCAGACGATTGGTATAATGTTGCGATTCGTTGTTCCCCCATCCACCTGCACCCACATCATACCCCCACTTAGCAGGATCCGGCGCTCCCGGAGAACTGAATTCGTCTGACCAGATCAATGATTGCACAACAGTAACTGTAACAGATAGTGATTTACTTACCTGTCCTGCATTGTTTTTTGCAATCACATTCACCTGATAGGTACCTGAAGACAAGTACTTATAAGTAATCTTCCCAGTTACTGAATTCTGAAAAATTCCATTGCCATAATCGAAGTCATAACTATCAGCATTATTTGCCGTGGCTGAAAACTGTACATTACCACTGTTATCAGTTGCAACTATTGCTGTTACCACCAAGTTCGAAGGTATAACGGGAGTTGGGATGGAATTTTTATCTCCACAACCCCATGTAATAATTCCCACTAAAAAAATAACGCGCCACATCAGGGTTTCTTTTTCAATTTTTGATACCAGGAATTTCCATCAATACCTATATTTCTCAAGTGGATGGTAGTAGGGGTTAATTCTAGAATTTCATACACTGTTCCACCCGTACCAAAATTAATAATTCCATTTCCCGGAACGGTAAATTGTATTCTTGTTGACTGTGCAGGTGTTGAATTAGAGGTGGCATTTTGAAAAATCAGTTGTTTGTTGCCCCCTGGATTAATGGGAAAGCAATTATCTCCACCACTGAAGCCATAAAATGCACTGGAAGCTCCGATAGAAAAAGATTCACCCTTATTGTTTACATTCATGAACACCTGATCATTGGCATTTTTAGAAAAAGTTATCTCATCATCATACGCGCAGGGCTCTCTGCTATCAGGTGTTGCTGAATACCAAATTGGCGCGAAGGCATCTACAGGTCCTACACCAAAATGGCCCGGAGCACTTTTATCGGTAACCCAAACTTTAGAGGCTCCATCTGTGAGCGCACTAAGAATCTCGGAAGGAATCTGAAAAGCAACGAAAACCCTGATTTTCTTACTAATAGTAGAAATACTTCCGCCTGTTCCGATGGCATTGACAGTTATTGTATAATCATTGGTGCCAGGATTAGCATACTTGTATGTAAGGCTGCCGCCTGGAACAACCCTATTTATGCCATCCCCAAAATCTATATTATAGGTGAGCGCACCTTTAGAGGTAACACTAATATTCACATTACCTGTTCCATTGCCATTTGGATTAGTTGCGTCAACGCCTGCTATGGTTGTAACAAGCACAAGATTGGTTGGGGCCGTTAGTTCTCCGAAAGAGTAAGAAGTTTTCTTACACGAACTGAGTGACAGAAGAACTATTGCCAACATGAACGATAGAAAATTTATTTTTCGCATAACAAAATGTTTAATTGTAATTATTGAAGTCGAATATCATCAACTAAGAATGTAAAATTTGATGAGCCATCACCCGGTGTGCCGAGATCGAATATTAATACAATGCGATCATAGGAATTAGCTGTACTGATAGCCGAATAATCAAACGTAATTTCGGTCCATGCATTGGCCGTACCTATGGTTACCTCTCGCTCAAAATTGATTCCCGGATTGGATGAATTTTCCACTTTCAGTAACACTTTTGCGCCGACACGCGGGGAGTAAACTTTCATTTTGAAAGTCTTGGATAAGGAAAACGGAATCGGTTCACTCAGTGTTAGGAAACTACCTCCCCACGGCTGACCGGCATTCTTCACCATTTGCGCAACTTTTGCACTAGTATTGATACCGCCTGATTGTGGATTGTTGATTACAGACATACTTCCTCCGTCAAAATTGAACCAATCATAAGTGACAGGATGTTCAAAATTCAGAGGGATTGCGACAGGAAAAGAATTGGTGAGACGGAGATCATCAAAATAGAAAGTAAAATTGGAAGATCCGTCACCAGACGTACCTAAATCAAAGATCAAAACAATCCGATCATAAGAGTTGGCTGTGTTAATACCGGAAAAGTCAAATACCAAATCCTCCCAGTTATTTGCCATTGAAACAACAGTTTCTTTTTCAAAATTCAATGCGGGATTACCTGAATTTTCCACTTTCAATAATACTTTGGCACCGGCACGTGGTGAATACACTTTCATCCGGAACACCTTATTCGTCGAAAAATTAATTGGCCCCGAAAGAGTGAGAAAACTTCCTCCCCATGGTTGACCGGAATTTTTTACCATCTTAGCGACACGAGCGCTGGTATTAATGCCCGAGGAAACAGGATTGTTCTGGATGGTTACCTGACCACCATCAAAATTGAACCAATCAAAATTGGTGGTTGTTGACTCAAACGATAGGGGAAGGCTTAATGGTGGTGCCGGCAAACTGTTAACCAATTCGAAATCGTCCATCAGAAAAGTAAAGTTAGCAGAACCGTCTCCCGGAGTACCCAATTCCCAAATTACAACGATGCGATTGTAGGTCTGTGAAGTATTGATGGTACTATAATCAAAATAAAGGTATTCCCAACCATTTGCGACTGTAGTAACTGCTTCCTTTTCGAAATTCATTCCTGGATTTGCAGCATTTTCAACTTTCAGTAACATTTTTGCACCAGCACGTGGAGAAAAAACCTTCACCCTGAATATTTTATTGGTACTAAAATCAATGTTACTACTCAACGTGATAAAACTACCACCCCATGGCTGTCCTGCCTCCTTAACCATCCTGGCGACCTTTGTGCTTGTATTGAGTCCGGAAGAATTGGGATTATTGATAACTGTTGTATTTCCTCCGTCAAAGTTGAACCAACCATAATTAATGGTTGGGGACTGAAAAGTCAACGGAAGTAATATAGGATCGACGATTGTAACAGGAACTGTTTTTTCGATAGTTGCAGCACCCCCGCTTAATGCAACTACTTTTACATTGAAGGTACCTGTAGCAGTATAGGTGCGTGAAACGGTCTGCCCCTCTAAAAAGCTCACAGGAACTTCATTGGGCACATCGCCAAAAAACACTTTGAAATTTGTTTCATACTGAGCCGTAGCAGATACATTTACTTTATAATTATTGGCGGGATCAATGGCAACATTTACCTGTAAGTTCTCAGGTGCCCTGAATGTTACTGTCAATTGCTGGTTCAGCTCTTTGGTTTTTCCATTGACGCCATACGCAACGAGTTTAACCGTATATACACCTTCCGGATAAACATGGGTTGTATTTTTTCCTGCAGCAACACTTACTGCATTTGCTGGGCCGTGACCGTAAAATACATCATAAGAGACAGCTCCTCTTCCATTGGGGGTGATCGTTACCAGACCTGAATTATCCTGGGTAATCTCAAAAAGCACTGATAGCGAGTCTGGGCCACTAGAAGAGGTTACAAAAGAAGTATCATCATAAACCTCTTTCTTACATCCCAGCATGGCCACTCCCAGTAGGAATAAAAGAATTATGTTTTTCATATAGCGCATTGTATAAATTTTTAAATATTAATAACCGCTGTTTTGGGTTAACACTGAAATATCAATCTCTAACTGTGGAATAGGAAATACTTCATGTTTTCCAGCCTGAAAACCTGTAATCCTGGCAGCCGCCTGTCCGGTTCTAACAAGGTCGAAAAACCGCTCGCCTTCCATCGCTAATTCCAGTCGTCTTTCATCCCAAATCGCCTGACGAAGGGCAGTACCTGCTGAGGTTATATTGTGAAGGTTGTCGTTAAAAGCACGGGCCCGCACCTGATTCAAATAACCCTGGGCTTTTGCGTCATTGGGACTTGTAGAACGGTTGAATGCTTCTGCAGCCATTAGGAGTACATCAGCATAGCGTATAACTCTGTGGTTGTTCAAATAATTCAATTCAACCTGACCTGAGGTTTGACCTTTTCTCGGATGATATTTCTGGTTATACATCCCGGTATTTTTATAGGGCGCAACCTGGTAGGTGATATTGAATGAAGGGTTAGCATTTTTATACGCTTCAATATCAAGAATTGCGACTGCTTTGCGACGATCACCTGTTTCAAAAGCATTGGCCAATGAAGCAGTAGGCAAGTCAAAACTCCAACCGGAAGCATATGGCATTGCTGCACCACCGTTCAAGCCCCTTACACCTACCATTTGAACAGCAAAGTTTCCTTGTCCTCTGGTCGGCCCTCCCCAGTTATAATAAGGTGAATTATTAGAA
>JBIIRN010000125.1:0-5940 GCA_044341525.1 Sediminibacterium sp.
GTCGATTATCAAAAAATCGCTTTCCCGCCTGAAAAAAAGCACCATACCTGAGCATATTCAAACTCGTATTGTAATTAAAGACCACTGCCGGTTGAACCACGACTCCTGCATCATTTTTTATTTCAGGTCGGATGATCTGGTTGGTAGCATTGGTATAGTTTACCCAATCTGCCTGTACACCATAACTGTACTTCCAACCCATCTGGTTTTTATTGATGTCAAAACGGAGTTTATTCTCAGTTTCCCGTGATCTGAAATTAAGTGTCTGAACCCCTTTTACCGGACCAAGGTTGTTCTCATACTTGGCTACCGTATTATCAAAATCATTTCTACTCAGACTTAGGTTCCAAAACCCATTTTCAATGAGTCTTCTCAGAGATGCCCCAACTGTATAATTCCACTGATTGATAGCGGGATTACTGTTCAGGGCTAATAATTTTTCGGGAGTCGCTTTTTTAGGAGCTGCAAAACTGAATTCATCAATGGCCCCAACTCCTAAAAAAGTAAGGGTAGTCTTCTTATCAATTCGATGAGTGACTTTATATTGAAAATCCCAGAAATTGGGTCGTATAGGAAGATCAATCAGTTGGAACAATAACTGTAAATAACTTCTTCTGGCAGAAGCCAGGAAAGTAGTTCTGCCATCCTTACTAAGCGGTCCTTCCAGCGTTGTAGCCAGTTCCGTTGCACTAAGGCGAACATTTCCCTGCAAACCCCTTTCATTGCCTCTTTTCTGTCGGAATTCGAAAACAGAAGAAAGGGCATTCCCATATCGGGCATCAAAAGCAGATGAACTCAATTTCACATCCTCTAAAAAACTTACATTTAAAATACCCGCAGGACCACCTGCACTTCCCTGTGTAGAAAAGTGATTGATGACAGGTATTTCTATTCCATCGAGAAAATATACATTCTCATTGGGTGCACCACCCCGAATAATAATGTCATTTCGAAATCCCAATGCAGAACCACCGGTTCCCCCTACACCCGGTAAAACCTGGATCACCCGGGAAATATCAAAATTCCCTCCGGGATTACTTTTGATTTCTTCTGTAGTCAATCGTTGAACACTCAGGGGTGTTTCCAAGGTGGCAGCCCGGGCCGATTTACGGCTTGCACTAACCACCGTGACTCCCTGCAGGGTAGTGGCCTGTGGTTCCAGTTCTACAACAAAATTGTTCTCATTACCACTCGTAACGGGCACATTGAACAAGGTTTTCTTGAGATAACCCAATGCACTGATTTCAACCCGATAAGTACCTACCCGAATTCCTGACAAACGGAATTGACCCAGACTATCTGTCAAAACTGCAATTGAAGTACCCATCACCTGAACAGAGGCCCCCGTAACCGGCTTTTGAGTTACTTTATCAATTGCGCTGCCGCCTACCACACCTGTTGACTGAGCCAAACTGCTGAAAAGGACCCAACAGGAGGCGAAAGAAAGCAAGAATGACTTCATGAGTACAATATTTCCATTATAAACAAATCAATTTGTTGAATGTTTACCTATTTTCATACTTATTTATTGCAACTCAATACAACTGTAAAATTCACGGTCTTTTAATTTTAAGCTATATGCGCAAAAAAATCCTTTGGTTCATCCTCGTTGTAGTTTTTCCCGGTAGTAATATATTTTCTCAAAAGAAACCCCTGGATCACTCTGTATATGATGCCTGGCAAAGCATGGGAGAAAGAGGTATCAGCCGGAAAGGACAATGGGTGTTTTATGCAGTCAATGTTCAGGAAGGTGATGGAATGCTCTATGTAAAAGATTCCACAGGAAAATCAGTAGCAGAAATCTCCCGGGGATACAATGCTAGTTTTTCTACCGAACAAAACCACCTCATTTGTCGCATCCGGGCTCCGTATGCCGCTACGCGGGAAGCTAAAATCAAAAAGAAAAGACCGGAAGAAATGCCCAAAGACAGTCTGGCCATCATTAACCTGATCACCAAAGAAGTAAAAAAGATTCCCGCTGTTAAACAATATGCGATTCCTGAAACCGGTATCACCGAATGGCTGGTATATTGGTTAGACAAACAACCTGCCACCCGTGAAGCACGTCCCGCACAGGATTCTCTCACGCGCTTGAATAATCTCCTTCGCCAGGCAGATAGTCTGGCAAGGGCTTCAGATAGTCTTAGGAAAAAAGCAACAGAACTTACCACTGTTGGTCTCTCAGCACTAACCAATCCGGCTTCCATATCAGCCAGCACGAACATTGCAGCAAATGATATGACGGAAGAAGGTACCGACCTCGTATTGTATAACCTCAATAATCAACAGGAAAAGAAAATTGCACAGGTTACCGAATTTCAACTCAGTAAAAAAGGGAATCTGCTGGTGTATGAACAAACCAAAAAGGTATCCAATAGCAAAGGAAAAAATACCATACATGTTCTTCAAATACCATCTCTGACCGACAAGACAATCTTATCCGGATATTATGATGCCAAATCCTATATACTGGATGAAGCTGGAGAGCAAGTAGCTTTTGTAGCTGAGCGAGACAGTGGTACCAAAGCAGTTCAACGTTTTTATCAGCTTTGGTATTTTAAAACCGGAATGGACAGTGCCCAATTCCTCGCAGACCGAAATACCAAAGGGGCACCGGCAGGATTTACCATAGCGGAAAATACTAGCGGTAGGGGAGAGATGGGATTTAGAAGACCCGGCAGCGAACCTTTCTTTTTTAGTACGTCCGGTAGCCGACTCTTCTTTGGCTTATCTGCTATTCTACCACCCAAAGACACTTCATTACCGGAATTCGAAAGGGTGAACGTAGATATATGGCATTACAATGACGACCAGATTCAACCCGCTCAGTTGAGAAGTCTTTCGGCAGATATCAATCGAGCCTACCTGGCAAGATTTGACTTCACAAAGAAGGAAGTTATTCCACTGGGTAATCCCTCACTTCGGATGGTGATGGCAAGCAAAGAAGGTGATGGTGATTATTTTTTTGCTGCCAGTGATACCGGGAAAAGAATCGCCTCTCAATGGCAGGGATTTACGCTGAATGACCTTTATCTGCTCAATCCTCTAAATGGTGCAGCTAACTTGATTAAAAAGGATGTAAAAGCCAACCTCATGGCAACATCACCGGGAGGTAATTACCTGGTATGGTACGATGAACCTCAGAAAACTTATTACAGTTATCATGCGCCTCAACAAAAGCTATCATCATTTGCTAAAGACATACCCTATGCTTTATACGATGAGGAAAACGATCTTCCGGATGATCCCAATGCGGAGGGCTGGATAAAATGGAGTGAAGATGAACGGTATTTATATTTATATGATCATTTCGATATCTGGAAAGTTGACCCATCAGGTAAGGAGAAGTCTGTTCGGTTGACAACCGGAAGAAATAGCCAGGTTCAATATCGATTCGTGAATACCGATCGCGATGAAAAATTCTTTACTCCTCAATCTATCCTGTTGCTTCGCTTATTCGATGAAAAGGATAAAAGTAGCGGACTTGCCCTTCTATCATTAGATAGTAATAGACTGTCACCATTATTCAAGGAAAATGTGTCCGTATCGCCTTCCGTTTTAAAAGCAAAGGAAGCATCGGTTTTTCTCTACACCAAGGAAACCTTTCAAAGATCACCCGATCTTTATATTCAACAGTTGAATGCTGCAGAGCGGCAACTCTCCCGGTTAAATCCTCAGCAGTCCCAATATAATTGGGGTACTGCCAGTTTATTCAAGTGGAAAGCTTATACGGGAAAAACGACTGAAGGGATTATTTACAAACCGGAAGATTTCGATCCGAATAAAAAATATCCGATGATTGTTTACTTCTATGAAAGAAGCAGTGAAACCCTGAACAATTATCTACCACCTTCGCCTACTCCTTCCCGAATCAATATTCCCTTTTATGTAAGCAGGGGTTATGTGGTATTCGTGCCTGATATCTGGTACCAAAAAGGATATCCGGGCCAGGGTGCGTATGATCATATCCTCAGTGGTACCCGGGCAGTAGTTAAACTTGGCTATGTGGATTCTACCAAAGTCGGATTACAAGGACAAAGTTGGGGAGGATATCAGATTGCCTGGTTGATTACCCGAACTCCCTATTATCGGGCAGCCTGGGCCGGAGCGCCGGTTGCGAATATGACCAGTGCCTATGGCGGTATTCGTTGGGGACCCGGTATCCTTCGTCAATTCCAATATGAAAAGTCCCAGTCCCGCATAGGAGCCACCATTTGGGAAAAACCGGAATTATATATTAAAAATTCACCCTTGTTTTCCCTTCCAAAAGTAACTACACCGTTGGTGATCATGGCCAATGATGCAGATGATGCCGTTCCCTGGTATCAGGGGATAGAACTCTATGCCGGTTTGCGAAGACTGGGGAAACAGGTATGGATGTTGAATTATAACAATGAAGTGCATAATTTGGCTGAACGCAAAAACAGAAAAGACATACAAATCCGTCAACAACAGTTTTTTGATTACCTGCTGAAAGGAGCAGCACCTGCCAAATGGATTAAAGAAGGATTACCGGCAGTGATGAAAGGCAGGGATATGGGACTGGGATTCTGATGTGATAGGGAAGATCTGTTTTATTTATTCGTAGGGGAAGAACCGAAAATCAGTTGGGTGATGGACTTTTCCATTTTCAGCCAGTAATAGCCGATGACCATGGCCAGAAGGGAGGCGACCAGAACAGATATTTTGGCTATATCTTCTGCTTCACCACCGTTAAATGCCAGGGCTGAAATAAAAATACTCATGGTAAATCCTATGCCCGCTAACATACCGGCACCGATAAGTTTGTACCAATTCACACCGGTAGGTAACTGTGCCCATTTCCGGGAAACCAGAAAATAGCAAGAAAGTGCAATTCCTAATGGCTTCCCTATAACCAGACCCATCATAATTCCGGTACTGAGTGGGCCGCTTAATGCCTGTATCGGATGTTCCGGCAACACCAGATCTGTATTCGCCAAAGCAAAAGCAGGCAGAATAAGGAAATATACCGGAATATGAATCATTTCTTCGAACCGATGAAGTAAAGGAACAGGTACCAAAAGGGCAAAAATCACTCCTGCAACTGTAGCATGAATACCGGAATTGAACATACCATACCACATGATTAGTCCGAGTAAAATATGCAACCAGCCAAAACGAAATCCCCGTTTATTTAATAACATCAGGATACCCACTGTGATTAACACTAACAACAAATAGCCCCACTGGAGAGCACCGCCATAAAAAATAGCAATGACCAAAATGGCTCCTAGATCGTCGATAATTGCCAGTGCAGTAACAAAGATTTTTAATCCGGCAGGAACATTTCTTCCCAACAGAGAAATGACACCCAGGGTAAAGGCAATATCAGTAGCGGTAGGAATAGCCCATCCCTGCATGTATGCACTTCCTTTGGCAGTTAACGCAAATAAGATCGCCGGCATCAGCATACCACCGACGGCAGCCACCATTGGTAAAAGTGATTGCCGAATGGAAGATAATTCTCCGGTAACAAATTCCCGTTTGATTTCCATCCCTGCCAAAAAGAAGAATACGGCCATTAAAAAATCATTGATGAAAATTTCAGGAGGGTTGGGCAGTACGAGCCAACCCAGGTGGGTATGATGAGACATTGTTCCATCAAATGTCCGATGCCAGAAATACTGGTACCAACCTTGAGTAAAATCCAGGTTAGCCAAGGTAAGGGAGACTGCCGTACAAACTAATAAGGTAATTCCGATGGAACGATTACTGTGCAGGTAGTCGTGCAATATTTGGGAAAAAGATTTTTTCTTACCTGTTTTCATTGCTTTTTTCCGGTTTTGATTCAGAAATAGTGACGGGTGGTAAGAGCAGGTCAGTCTTGCTCTTAGGTCGAATAGATTCCAGCCAGCGGAAAGACCGTAATTTCAAAGTTTCATGTGGCGCTTTTCTCATGGGGTAAGCAGTTCCCTCATA
>JBIIRN010000126.1:0-5922 GCA_044341525.1 Sediminibacterium sp.
TTCGGAGCACTGAAAGTAACCCGATCTCGGGAACAAAGGCCAGTGTGAAAGCCAGTGTGAGTTTGGGTGCGGGTGTGAAGGCCAGAGTGAGTGTGCACTTCTCTAATTCTGGCCTTTTCTTCACACCCACGCGCAAACGCACGCTCACGATCTATGCCATGGCTTAACTCAGCTAAATACGGAAATGTGGAATAAACCAGGAACGGGTGTTTTGCTATTTGGTAAAATAGTACAAAGTGGTTCTCTTATTCCCTTTTCGCATCAACACTTTTTCATCTACGCCTGCTTTGAGGTCTCTGCTGGCAGTTGGTGCTGAAATGGCTTTGAAATATGTCATATAATCTTTTCTCGAAAATTCGCTTTTCCCAACTTGCTCTCTAAAAATTTGTAAGCGATCCTTGTTTAAAATTGGGGGCCGCCGTTCGCTTAATTGCTCTGCTAATGCTTTGTCGATGGCTTCGAGAGCAAACTCAATAAATGGTGTAGAGCTGCCCGATTTGTCTGATATCTTTAGCGCCTTATAATAAGCCACCTGCTCTTGTTTTATAATTCGCTCTACCGGCAAAAAAGCAAATACTGGGTTGAGATCTTTTAAGATTACTGATTGCCAAAGTCGGCCCATTCTCCCATTTCCATCTTCAAAGGGATGTATAAATTCCAATTCGTAATGAAATACGCAACTTTTAATCAATAAAGGATCTTTGTCATTTTTCAAATAGGAGAAAAGATCATTCATCAAGGCTTTCACCATGCTTGCCTTTGGAGCTAAGTGTGCTAGTCCCGACCCTGCAATTATACCTGCTCCCCCAGTCCTGAATTTACCCGGGTAACGGACCAATTCTTTCATTAATAAAGCATGTGCCTTTAGAAAGGAGGTCATACTTGTAGACTTTAATCGCAGCAATTGTTCGTATACTGCGATAGCATTTTTCACCTCCAGAATATCTTTTTGAGGTGCCAGCACTCTGGTATGATTGATAATAGCAGTAACCTGTTCAATACTTAGCGTATTACCCTCGATCTCTAGCGTTGATTGAATTGTCTTTATCCGGTTCGCTTTTCTAAGCTCAGCACGAGGCACCTGCAAATGGATAGCTTTTATAATTCCTAATTTCTCTGAAATAGAACTTAGCAGCGACAAAATAGAAGGGGTTATGGAATAGGGTGGCTTCACAATAGTATCATTTGATACTATCAAAAATAGGCAACGAATGCCATTTTTGAACAAAAAACATAATCCCCATCCCAGCAAAGGCCAACGTGAGTGTGAAAGCCAGAGTGAGAGTGGGTGCGGGTGTGAAGGCCAGAGTGAGTGTGTAGTGTGAGTGTGATTTACACCTACATACTCACACTCAAACCTTATGCGCCAAAGGCGTATCACACTGAATTTTATTTGTAATCAAATTTTCGTCCCCGCAGACGTCTTCCGCTCCCGCCTAAGGCGGGACGTATGACTCTGCGGATTGAATCGGCTTGAACCGGGTTGCGGTAATTTGGGAAAAATTTCACAACTGCTCTTCCTCATCTAGCTGACTCATCTTCCAAGCTTAAAAAAAATTAATGTAATTTGGCAGTTGGTAGAAACCGGTGGTTTATGCCACCGTTACAACAACTACCCGGGAAAATTAAACCATATGTCCAAAATATTCAGTTGTCTTGTTTTAGTTACCTGCAGTTTTTTTCTGGGATGTATCACCCACCAGCCCAGTTCAGTGGTTGCCGACCTGATGGCTAATCAAAGGATGGCAGATTGCAAAGAAGATAATTCCCGTTTCAATTTCTGCATCCGAAACGCTACCCCCTTCGACCTGGAAGACCTGGTTGCCAATCCTTACCAAACTGCTATTTATTTTGGCAACCTGAAAGCTGGCGAAATCACCTGCATGGTGCATACGGATAAAGGCAATCCACAACCCTTTATCAAAGTTAAAAAAGGGAAAAAAGAATTCTTGATACTCCCCGCAGATTCTAACACCATCGGTCTGATCAAAACAGGTAGATATATTTTTGAAATCCAATTAAAAGATTCTACCCAAAAAGAAATAACCGTTCAACTAATCGAGGCTTCTAATGAAGAAACGGGCTTGGTCCCTTATCGTTCTATCGATACCAATGTTGTAAAACAACTCAATGCTGCTCTCCAATCAAAAAAAATTACCGATCTGACTGCTCTCGCCCAACTCTACCACCCTCGTGCTACCAATCCAGAAGGTAATTATTACTATAAAACCAGTAGTAGACTCACCGGACCGAATACTACAGAATTAATAGTGACAGAAACCGGTTTGATGGATGATGCGGTAAAAGGAATCAAAACGGTTTTCGTCATCAATACATCCCTCCCGGTTCTACAAGTTCTTTCAATGAAAGAAAGCTTTCTTTGCTACAGAAGCAAACAGGGATGGACTTCCGAAAAGTGTAAATAAATCACCCGACTAAATCAATGGGTTCATTATCGGATCAGTACAACTGTTCCCTTCTGTCGAAATAGCTGTCCCTCTAAACCCACCGCTTCCAGCATCCAGACATAAGTACCCGACTCTGCGGGACTTCCCTTGCTGGTTCCATCCCAGCCCTTTCCCATCGCATTGGTCGTGAAAACCATCTCCCCCCAGCGATTGTATACTGTGAAATAATTGATCTGCTTGATACTATAACATACCGGCATGAACTTATCATTGAGGCCATCCCGGTTGGGGGTAAAGGCACTGGGTACAAATACATTGGCATCAACCGCCTTTACAAAAACCGTATCCGTTACCACGCATCCACTATCTGTTTGCAGCGTTACCTGGTACTCCATATTCTTATTGTAATTAAACCAGGGATTTTGCACATTAGCAGAATTAAGACCGGCAGCAGGTGACCAGAGATAACTCTTGCCATTGGGGCGGCCCCGTAATTGTATCGGGGTATTGTTCTGCGTTTTTACCGTATCCAGTCGGCGGGGTTGCAATGCCTTTGCCAGGGTAACCCGCAACTCTACCGGTTGATCTAACCGACAACCATTTCCATTCATCACCTGCACATAATAAGTTCCGGATGCTGCTATGCGCAATGGATTAGTCAATATCGCAGTTTGCTGCTTATCCTTCCAGAAAGTAAAGGTAAATCCTGTATTACCATATGCTGCCTTCATGGGCTGATCCAATCTAATCGTATTGGGTTCGCATCCAACAACCGGTCCGGGAATACGTTCCTGTACTGCATCTACCATTAGCGGATGTGTTGCAACACATCCAAACAAGTCGCGATAAGTAATCATTGCATTTCCTTCCCTGATGCCCCGTATCCAACCCTGCGAACCTACACCAACAATACCGGGAGTAAGACTGTTAAACTGACCGGTAGCTGCTGCCGCGGCTCCTATCAACAATTGAATGCTGTCATTTTTACAAACCACCCTCCTGCCTGTTATCTGAGGTAAATCCTTCACCGTCACCGTTAAACCGGCAGAACATCCGAAGCGGTTGGTAAATCGTATAACGGACTGTCCCGCTTTCTTTCCTGTAATTGTACCCTGGTTATCTACTTCTGCAATATCCGCTTGGTTACTCTCCCAAAATGCTCCCCCACCCAATGCTGCGGTAGTAGTGATAGATTGCGCATTACCTCTGCACAAGATGAGGTCATTCAATGATAATAAGGGCCGTTCCCGCACCCATAATGATTTGGTTGATTGTGCCTGACAACCGGTTCCGTTGCTCACTGTATAAGTCACACTGTAAGCCCCCGGCTGACTGGCTGCCAAATCAATCCTGCCGGTACCAGCATTCAATGCCAAGCCTGCAGAACTGGAAAACACCCCACCACTTAATCCAGAAACTCTGATAGTAGCGATTCCCTCCGCACATATCTCATCCCGATCCAACTGAAAACCTGCATCCGGAGTTGGTGCTACCTGAACCGAAACCGGCTGTGTATTTTCACATCCCTTGCCATCCCGACAAGTTATGAAGTAAGTTTTCGAACGCAGTGCAGAAAATACCAGGGTTCCATTGAAAGATTGTAAATTAGAAACAGTACTATCTGACCAGAATAAATCGCCCTGCCCCACGGCCTGTATGACGACGGGTAAGCCCTCACACACTTGTTGATTAGCGGTGACCTGAATGGTGGGCTTGGGATTCACCACAATAGAACCTGTAAATAAAATGGCGCAACCCTGCACCGCATTGGTTAAATATTGAATGGTATGCTTTCCTACCCCGGCTAGCTCGGGATTGAACTGATTATTGCCTACTCCGGGTCCACTAAACCGTCCGCCTGCGGGGATGCCTGCATTGGTAAGTAGTGTAAAAGGTTGTGCACTTACGCAAACTTCAGGCAGTACCAGACGGATGTTCCCATTGGTCTGGGATGAAATTGTAAGAACGGCTGTAACCGAGGAGGCACATCCCTTGGCGTTGGTATACGTGTATTCCAGGAGGTGAGTTCCTAAACCGGCAACTGCAGGATTTAAAACATCACCCAAAATGCCGGGACCCCGGTATACGCCCCCTGCCGGAGATCCACCTGTCAGAGTAAATGGCTGTGCCTGAATACATATATTACTAAAAGGAAATACCCAGGAAACTACCGGTAAATCAATGATGGTTACTGAAGTAGAAATACTAGCAGAACAACTACCATTGCTAAACGTATAGGTCACCGTATAACTACCCGGTGTACTCGTTGATAAATTGATCTCACCGGAACTGGCATTGATGGAAAGTCCTGCCGATGAAGTATAACTACCTCCCGCTTGTCCTACCCTGCTCACCGGGGCAGTTCCCGATTGACAAAATGGATTACCCGCATAGCTGATTCTCGCTGTTGGTAGCGGAAGTACCTGCACGGTAATCACATCGCTACTGCTGCAGCCATTCGCATCCATTCCTGTTACCGTATAACTAGTGGTCGTCAACGGACTCGCCACTACGCTTGAACCTGTTGAACTCGATAGAGTTTGACTTGGTGACCAACTATAACTCACCGCATTGATCGCAGTTAAGGTAGCAGTGGCTCCCAGACAAATCGTTTGGTCAGCTCCTGCCTGCACATTCACCAGCGGGTTCACTGTTAAGCTCGCTGTCGCAGCAGCACTGCAACCGCCCGCATCCGTGTACACATATGTAATTACATGGACTCCATTGCCCGCAACCGAAGGTGTAAATACGCCCGCACTAATACCTACTCCACTATAAGTTCCGCCGACAGGCGAACCTCCGCTTAAAGTAACAGCCGTTCCATTCACGCAGGAAGAACCGATCGGTAAATTCAAACTCACAGAAGGGGGTGGAAGTATCGTTACCATCGTCGTCGCTTCACTGCTGCAACTACCGTTGCTAAACGTATAGGTCACCGTATAACTACCCGGTGTACTCGCTGATAAATTGATCTCGCCCGTAACAGCATTAATATTTAAACCATCTATATCCACTGAAAAATATCCACCGGTAGTACCGGTTTGAATAACAGATGCTGACCCGGAATTACAATAGACTGCCTGAGCATATTGTATGGTTGCAATAGGTAAGGGAAGAACCGTCACCTTTACATCATCAACCGAAATACACCCAATACCATCTATACCAGTCACTTGAAAAATGGTGGTAGTAAGGGGGGAAGCAATGACTTCACTTCCGGTGGATGCAGATAAGTAGGTGGCAGGTGACCAACTATAGCTTATCGCATTGGATGCGGATAAAAAAACTGATCGGCCCTGGCAAATGGTTATGTCTGCTCCGGCAGATACATCAGCCAACGGATGAACCGTGATAACATCACTTGCATTCGCTGAACAGCCCTCCATGCTTGTGTACGTATAAGTGATGGTGTGGGCACCTCTTCCAGCGGTCTGCGGATTAAAAATTGCTCCTGAAATTCCTGCGCCGGAAAACAGACCTCCTGTAGGTAGTCCACCCGTCAAAGTAAATGGTG
>JBIIRN010000127.1:0-5903 GCA_044341525.1 Sediminibacterium sp.
TAGATTTTTGCCATCAGGTTCCCATTTTCCTTTGGCTTGAATTTGTACACCCATTTCTTCCATGCGGTCACGCGTTGCCATCATGATGCGTCTCGGGCTTAACAACTTTCCAGTCTGGTTGGCCGGACAAGCAGCGGTGCACCTGCCACATTCGGTACAACTGAAAGCATCCAATAGACTTTTTTGACTTAGTCCCGAAATGTCTTTTGCACCAAAATGTTCGGGAGGGGTCGCATTGGTTGGAGCCAGTTCGGGTTGCATGGCATACAAAACTTCCTGTTGTACTGCAGGCATGTTCTGAAATTTCCCGGTTGTTTCAAGTGAAGTATAGTAGGCATTGGGGAATGCTAATAATATATGCAGGTGTTTGGAATGGGGCAGATAATTGAGGAAGGCAAAGATGCCCAGAATGTGCAGCCACCAGCAGAGTCTTTCTAACCATATTAAGGTTTCTGTACCCATACCTTGAAACAAGGGAGTTAAAAAGCCGGAAACCCAAAACTCACCGGTCACCTGATAATGGGATTGGCCTCTTTCCTGAAGAATCTGATCGGCTGCATTCATGGTCAGGAAAAGTGACATGAGAATGATTTCCGCAAAAAGAATATAATTGGCATCACTGGCAGGCCATCCTTTCAGGTCACCATGCGCCAACCGGCGGATGTGCATTACATTCCTGCGCAGCAGAAAAATAACACAGACCAACAAAACACCTGCTGCCAGTATTTCGAAGAAGCGGATTAACCAGACGTATGCATCTCCCAGTAAAGGCAGAAACAGGCGATGGTGGCCTGTAATTCCATCCAATACAATTTCGGCAACTTCCAGGTTGATAATAATAAAACCGGCATAGATTATCAGGTGCATCACTGCCACCAACGGCTTGGAAAACATTTTCTTTTGACCCAGTGCCAGCAGAATTACATTGGCCCATCTTCTTCCGGGCTGATCGCCAGGCAGGGGGGTAGCACCCATGCCAATTAACTGACTGATTATCCTGATTCGGCGGGTGAAAAGAAGCACCGAAGCTGCTGTGAGAGCGATGAAAAGAACTTGCAGTAACAATTGCATGGACTTATTTTTATTTTCCTATTATTTCCCACAACATTCATGCCGTGAATGAAGTTGAAAAGAATCCTTTAATTTTATCCTCAAATATACTTCATGTCTGTCAGGAAAACTATCCTTACTCAATCTCAGGCCGAGCAAAAATTGCATCGCATGGCCCTTGAACTGGCAGAAACGCTTAGTGGAGAAGACACACCGCTCGTAATCATTGGAGTGCGACGCAATGGGGAAGTAATAGCTGCTCAGCTGGCAAGCTATTTTTCCCGCTACGATAGCCGACCTGTGCATTTGCGCTGGATTCAGATGGATAAATCCCGGCCCAATCAGGTTGAACTGAGTGCTGATGGCGACCTTACCGGATTGCATTTGCTGTTGGTAGATGATGTCACCAACTCGGGAAAGACCTTATTATATGCCCTGAAACCTCTCCTGAACCAATACCCTGCCAGCATTCGGACCTTGGTATTGGTGGAGCGGATGCACAAACAATTTCCTGTCAAAGCAGATTTTGTCGGCCTCAGCGTGGCCACCACCCTGCAGGAACATATTCAGGTGGAGGTAGCTGAGGGGGCTGTGACCGGGGCTTATTTGCAATAATTTTCAGGATCCATTTTACTTACAGATTGCTCCGTTTATACCGCTTGTTAAACCGGAATAATCGGTAATTTGCCCTCATTAAAAATTGAGCATTTTTTATGGACAGTGTTATCAATGCGAATGTAACCACCTGGCTCGAAGGGCCCTATGATGAGGCAACAAAACAAACCATTCGTCAATTACAGACAGAACATCCGGATGAATTGGCGGACGCTTTTTACCGCAACCTGGAATTTGGTACCGGTGGGCTCAGAGGGATTATGGGGGTCGGAACCAATCGCATCAATCAGTATACCGTCGGTATGGCGACCCAAGGGTTTTCCAATTACCTGAATAAAACTTATCCAGGTCAATCTGTATCTGTTGCCATTGCGCATGATAGCCGCAACAACAGTCGATTCTTTGCTGAAACCACGGCCGCTGTTTTTGCTGCCAATGGAATCAAGGTATATCTTTTTGAATCTCTTCGTCCCACCCCTGAATTAAGTTTTGCCATCCGCCGGCTGCAATGTCAGGCAGGGGTTGTTTGTACTGCTTCCCACAATCCCAAAGAATATAACGGATATAAGGCTTACTGGAGTGATGGAGGTCAGTTGGTGCCACCCCACGATGTGAATGTAATTCGGGAGGTAGAAGCCATACAATCGATTGCCGATGTAAAATTTACCGGTGGTGAAAAAAACATTCAACTGATTGGCAAGGAAATGGATGATGCCTATGTTGCTATGGTCAAGAGTCTGAGTGTTTATCCGGAAATCATCAGCAGTCAGCATGACCTGAAGATTGTATATACGCCAATTCACGGAACCGGAATTATGCTTGTTCCGGAAGTATTGAAACAATATGGATTTACGCAGGTTCAGGTGGTGAAGGAACAGGCAACGCCTGATGGAAATTTCCCTACGGTACATTATCCCAATCCTGAAGAGAGTGAAACGATGCAAATCGGATTACAAAAAGCGAAGGAATTGAATGCTGATATTTTGTTGGGAACCGATCCTGATGCCGATCGGGTAGGTATCGGTGTCAAGGATAACCGGGGTAACTGGATATTGATGAATGGAAACCAGACTGCAGTGCTGGCATTCAGTTATATGATGGAAGCCAGGAAAGCCAAAGGGATTTCTACCCCCGATGATATGGTAATAACTACTATTGTAACCACCGAGATGATTAACCGGGTAGCCGAGCGAAATGGGGTCGATTGCTACAATGTGCTGACCGGATTTAAATGGATTGCCGAAAAAATCAAGGAACTGGAAGGAAAGAAAAATTATGTGATTGGAGGGGAAGAGAGTTTCGGATTGATGATTGGCAGCTTGATTCGGGATAAGGATGCTGTGAGTGCGGTTGCCTTACTCTGCGAGATGGCTGCTTATGAAAAAAGCAAGGGACGTTCTCTTTTTGACAAGCTGATTGAATTATATATTGATTACGGATTTTATTATGAAAGCCTGATCAGTATCACTAAAAAGGGAATGAACGGGCAAAAAGAAATTGCCGATATGATGGAAAATTACCGGAATCAGCCGCCCACCGAACTCGCCGGCTCCCGCGTGATTCAATTGCTCGATTATCAATTGCAGCAGTCCACCAACCTGACTACCGGTGAACGCCAGCCCATAGCTTTGCCCCAGAGCAATGTGCTTCAATTCATCACTGCCGATGGCTCAAAAATTTCTGCTCGCCCTTCCGGAACGGAACCCAAAATCAAATTCTATTTCAGTGTGAATGCACCGCTTACATCCAAAGAGGAGTATGAGTTTGTGTTGGGTCAATTAAAAAACAGAATCGACCACATTATCAGAGATATGCAGTTGCGTTAGTCACGATGTGATTGTAAAGAGTATAGTTTCGTGTTTGAGTATATTTAATTGATTATGACATCATATAAAGATGAACATCTTCACCAGGGACTGAGAGCCCAATTGGTGAAATTGTTGAGGGAAAAGGGAATCACTGATGAGCAGGTGTTACAGGCTATACAGGCAGTGCCGAGACACTTTTTTTTTGATAATGCGTTTGAGAAAATTGCCTACGAAGACCGCGCTTTTCCCATTGCAGCAGATCAGACGATATCACAGCCCTATACTGTAGCTTATCAGACACAATTATTGAAGGTCAATCGCAATGAAAAGATCCTCGAAATAGGTACCGGTAGTGGTTACCAGACTGCTATCCTGGCTGAGATGGGGGCACGTGTTTGCACGATTGAGCGGCAAAAAGAATTATTCAACCGCATACAAGCTTCCTATCCTTTTAAGAAAAAATATCCTGGTATACGTTTTTTTTATGGGGATGGATTTTTAGGCCTTCCTACTTTCGCCCCTTTTGATAAGGTACTGATCACAGCTGCTGCTCCCTATACCCCTCCCATATTGTTAGAACAGCTGAAGCCCGGAGGAATGATGGTATTGCCCCGCGATGAAGGAGATAGCCAGCGGATGATTCGCATCACTAAAAAACCCGATGGGGAATTGGTGGAAGAATCCTTTGATCAATTCTCATTCGTACCTATGCTGACCGGAAAAAACTCCGGAAAGAAGTAAAGTAATTAAAGAAAACTTCCGGAAAGATTACTGATTCATCATCTCACTCATGCCAGAGCTTGGATCTGACTTAGTGCTCTTCCGCTTAAACAGAGAAGCGTCAAACTTACCAAAGCGGTAGCTGAAATTGATACGCAATACCTGCGGGTCTCTTCTTCGTTCGCTGGTTTGAATGAAAAAGGCACTTTCAGAATAGGATTGGAACAACTGCGTTTTGAAAATATCATTCATGCTTAAGGTCAGTGATCCGGTTTGTCCGTTCTTCCAGGTCCAGTCTTTTCTAATGGCCAGATCTACTCCATAGCGGGGTAAGTTATATCCCTGTGCTGTGGTTTGAGGGCCACCACCCCACATCATACCGCCGCCACCACCGAAGCCACCGCGTCCGCCACCCAACCCACCACCACCGGGCGGTAAAACGGTACGTGCCTGGTAATCACCACTGAGCTGAATGGACCAGGATTTTTTCAACTTAAAATTATTGATCACTTTACCAAACCAACTCACGAGATCATTGGAGAATTGTTCACCGGGTAAATCCGCACGCAAGGAAGAGCTGAAAATATTCAGGTTAGCAGTCATGTCCCATGACTTGGTCACTGCCATCTTATTGGTTAATTCCAAACCGGTTGCAAAACTGTAATTGGCATTAATAAAAGTACTGAAATAAGCGCTGTCACCGGGAATCAATTCGTTCACATCCCTGTATACATAACGCGTAATCAGGTTAGAAGTATGCTTAAAGTAAAGTGAAGCAAGGAAGTTGGCATTTTTCTTATACGTATTGTTATAAGATAATTCAAAGGAATTGGTAAATTCCGGCTGAAGACCTGCATTACCTATATTGACATTCTGTGGATCAGAATAATCCGGGAAAGGCATCAATTGGAAGAAGTTGGGTCGATTGATCTTACGTGTATAATTCAATTGTAGGTCTTGCTTGTCAGTTAATTTATAGGTAGTAAACACACTGGGGAAGAGACTGAGCGGGAAAGTTACATTGAATTGCAAGGAATCCTGTCCTTTGGCATTCAGTAAAGTTCCCTGATAGTTGGAACTTTCAACCCTTAATCCTAACAGATAGCTCCACCTGCCTTTTTTAAAACTGTAAGTGGTATAAGCTGCCCATACTTCATCATGAAATTTATAGCGGCTACTGATTCCTGGCACCAGTTCATATTTACCCGTAGTATTGTTGAATCGAAACTGGTCGTTGATGCTGCTATTGTCTCTGATGGCAGCCCGCAAACCGGCTTCCAGTTTGGAATCATCTGTTAACGGATTTTCATAATCCGTCTGGAAGGTGTAGAAACGGTTGTCACCACTGGAATTACTCATTTGCAGCAAAGGATTACCTTTAACAAACGCCTCGGGGGTATAGGTTTGAATTTTGATCTGACTGCTACCATTGCTATTACTGGAGTTAAAGTTGAAGTCTGCAGAAATATTATGACCGTTTTTGGCGAAGTTGTGTTTAAAGCTGAGCTGCGTTCCCAGGTTCTCAAATTCACGGTTACCGAAATTATTGATGAGATTATAGGAGCCAAAATTTTGCTTGATGATAGAGTCTACCCGCTGATTTTGTTCGCTCTCAAAACGTCCGCGGTTGTAATTGGCTGCAATGCTAAGCGTATTCCTGTTATCAAGGAATATGTCCAGACTTCCCCGGAAAAACTTGAACTGACCTTC
>JBIIRN010000128.1:0-5881 GCA_044341525.1 Sediminibacterium sp.
AAACGATGGGGGTTGTTCCTGTTCCAACCAGGGTACCCAAGCCGTTGGCATTCAGCCAGAAATTATAATCATTAATCGTAGCATTGGGAGATGAATTAAGGAAGGCGGTTGATAGTCCGAGTACAGTATTCCAGCCCGGACCAAAGGCAGCAGCTAAATTGCTGAATACTCCGTCACGAACTGCAGTCAGAGAAGAGGTTGTTTCATCTCCATATACATTCACCCCATCATAATTGGGATCAGATTGTCTATTACCGGTAACAACTGTACCATAAGGGTTGGCAGCAGTAGCAGTTCTGTTGTAGTTGTTGGATTGGTTCGCAAGCCAGTCTTGAGCTTGTATAAACTGACCACCAATTTTAAATGCAAATTTTTCAGATATTTTTTTAGCCCAACGGAAACTCCAGTCGAAGAATGGAGAGCGGGGGCGCTGGAAACCATCAATATGATTTACACCCTGCTTAATCTGAAAGCTGAAACCCTGGTATTTGAAGGGGTTTTTGCTATTGATGAGAACAGTACCGTTCATACCACCAGAACCGTATAGGGCAGAAGAAGCACCCTGCAGCAATTCCATGTTATCAACATCCAATTCAGTCAGACCAATCACACTACCCACAGAGAAGTTTAAACCAGGCGCCTGGTTATCCATTCCATCAATCAGCTGATTCAGGCGGATGTTACCGCTGCTGTTAAAACCACGGGTTCCCACGCTGCGGAATGTAAGACTCGCTACCACCACGTCAACACCTTTTAAGTTCGTCAACATGTCATAGTAGCTGGAAGCAGGGGTGTTTCTGATGGCAGTGGTTCCAATCCGCTCAATAGAAACGGGGGACTCTAAAATTCTTTCTGGAACGCGAGATGCAGCTACTACCACCTCCTCACCCAGGGCGTAAGATGGTACCAAATCAACATCCAGGTTCTGGCCGGCAGAACTAACTACTACTTCCTTGCTCGTAAAACCAATAGATGAGAAAACGAGCGTCAGCGGTAATTTCTGATTGGTGGTGAATTTAAAATTTCCTTTATCATCCGTGTAGGTTCCTGCGGTTCCTCCTTTAACGGTAATGGAAATCGCAGAAAGTCCTTCCCGGGATTTGTTGTTTTTAACGGTTCCGGAAAGAACAGTGGAACCTTGTGACCAGGCAGATCCTGAAAGGAAACTACCCAGAACAAGCATGACTAAGAACTTGAAAACTGGTTTCATAAAGGGCTAGGTTTTGAATTATTCTAAAAGTAATACATGTAAAATTGTAGCAAAAATATATTTTGTCCACAATCCAACATGAATTGTTAAGAAAAAACAAAGATAAGGAGGAAACAAATACGAAAACAGCCGGTTAGATTTGTAATATGAATTTCATATCATTTCCTCAACAAACGGGGTTTTATAGCGGTAAAGTACGAGACGTGTATTATATAGGCCAGGATTGGCTGGTAATGGTAGCCAGTGACCGGATTTCGGCTTTTGACGTCATTTTACCCCGCCCCATCCCTTATAAAGGGCAGGTACTCAACCAAGTAGCTGCTTATATGCTGGAAGCCACCCGCGATATTTGTCCTAACTGGTTGATTTCCACACCTGCACCCCGGGCTGCCCTGGGTCGGAAGTGTACTCCCTTTAAGATTGAAATGGTGGTAAGGGGTAACCTGGTAGGGCATGCCTGGCGTACCTACTTGAGTGGCAGTCGGACACTTTGCGGAGCCGGTTTGCCGGAGGGCCTCAAGGAAAATGATTTTTTTCCACAACCGATAATAACCCCCTCCACCAAAGCCGCCCAGGGACATGATGAGGACATCAGCGCGACAGAAATCATCCGTCAGGGCCTAGCCACAGAGGCAGAATGGGAGATTTTACAGCGATACACATTAGAATTATTTGCCAGGGGTAAGGAATTGGCCAAAAAAAGAGGACTTATTCTCGCAGACACCAAGTATGAATTTGGTAAAATAGGGGAAGAAATCTACCTGATGGATGAGGTTCATACCCCCGATTCTTCCCGCTATTTTTACCTGGATGGTTTCGATGAAAGGCAAAGTAAGGGGGAAAAACAGCAGCAACTCAGTAAAGAATTTGTAAGAGAATGGTTGATGGCCAACCATTTTATGGGAAAGGAAGGTCAACAGGTACCTGCCATGAGCGATGAATGGGTTCAAATAATCAGTCAGCGATACATTGACCTCTTCGAGAAAGTCACCGGAACAAAATTCATCCCACAAGATCTTTCCAGTGAGGAAATGCAAATTAAAATTAACGAAGATCTAAAACGACTTGGTATTGACTGAGAGGAATCCTACTGCATTGATTCTACCCATTACTCTGATATTTTAGCGGCCGTAGTCTTTTTTTGCTTTTATTAAATACATTTCTTCCTCTGTCGACCCCGGAGCGTATTTCTTTTTGTCGTTCTAAAGGCAAATGCAGGGTTTCTCTGCATGCATCACTACAGCAACCCTGCATTTTTTCCCTGCAGTTGCCACATTGTATAAATAATAGATGACAGCCTTCGTTCTTGCAATTAATATGAGTATCACTGGGTGCATCGCATTGATGACATTTTGCGATAACTTCCTCAGTAATCCGCTCCCCCAGTCGGTTATCGAAAACAAAATTTTTACCATGAAATTTCATTTCCATACCGGCTGCTTTTACATCTTGGGCATATTTAATAATGCCCCCCTCCAGGTGAAAAACATTGGTAAACCCCTGGTGCAATAAATAAGCACTGGCTTTTTCACAACGGATGCCCCCTGTACAATACATCACAATTGGCTGTTGCTCTTTTCCCTTTAACATATCACAAGCCATCGGTAATTGTTCCCGGAAGGTATCGGAAGGAATCTCAATGGCCCTTTCAAAATGTCCTACTTCAAATTCATAATGATTACGCATATCCACCACGATCGTGTTGGGATCAGAAAGTAATTGGTTCATTCCCGCAGCATCGACGTACTTACCTTTATTTTCCATGGAAAAGGAGGTATCATTTATTCCATCCGAAACAATTTTGTCCCGCACCTTAATCGTAAGTACCCAGAAACTTTTTCCATCATCGTCTACTGCACGGTTCAGGCGGATGGCATCTAAACCGGGCAGGCTATATAATGTATCTTTAAATGCCTCATAAGAGTGCTCAGGAACACTTACTTGTGCATTCACTCCTTCCGTTGCAATATAAACCCGACCAAAAACATCGAGTTCACGGAAGCGCTTGTACATTTCGTCCCTGAATTGTTGGGGATTGATGATAGAAGTGTACCGGTAAAAGCTAATGGTGATGCGGGAAAAGGGCTCTTGCAAAAGACGCTGCTTGAGCTCGGCATTTGATACCCGATTGTGTAATAAGGCCATAAAATTCATTTTAGACAATTGTTCTAATCAGAACAAAAGTTCTTTCATCAAAAGAGCTGCTGACAGGGCAGCCAAAATGAATTACAAAGGTATGGCATTTTAGTGGATGCTATTCAATGAGATTAATCAAATAGAGGCAAAACAAATCTCAATCCTGAAAGTGGCTCCCTCCCGCGCTGAAATCCTCGAACATAGGTAACCTGTATGACTTTTAGAATATTATTGATGCCCCAGTAAGCTTCTGCATAATCAGTAACCCCTCGAATGTGTAACAAGTTGCATCCGGTAACGAAATACCAGTTTAATTTTTTGAAGCCGGGAATTTTATTAGAAAGGAGACCATTCAATTTATATTCGATATGCCCTTCCAGCATAACATCAGACTTATTACTGAACTGATAGTAAGGGGCCAACTGGAAGGAACTCATGAAAGAATTGGCAATAATAGTTTGGTTTCCATTGATGTGCAGAAAATCAGGCAAATAAGCTTTGGTTTCTCCAATAAACCCAGCTGCCACCAGATTATATTCTAGACTACCACCCGTTTTCAAATTGATCTCTTCACTTACCCCAACCGACCATCGGTTGAATTTTACATCACTGCCGAACCAACCCAATATGCCAGAAGTAAATGAAGCCGAGAAGGTGGGAAAAGCTGTTTCTGTTAATATTCTTGCATTGGGCAATTCAATATATTTTCCGCCGGGCCTCCAGGTCATGCCGACTCTTATTTGGGTTGCCTGATGATGGGGCATGGCATCACCGGCTATTTCACCCGGATCATTGGGAGTATAAATTCGATTAAATTTATTTCTCCAGTTTGCAGGATTTGCCAGATTTCTCAATGGAAATCTGTCCTGAATTCTAAAAGATGCCGATAAATTAACCCCCTCGCGCAATCGAATGGAGGTATTCAGATTGAAAAACTTTGCCTCGAATATTTTCATATGATTGAAGGCATTAAGAAGTGTCGCATAAGTATTGATTCTTTCATCAATCGGATTTGCTGGATTGAACTGGTAAACAGCACTTCCAAAACTGACGCCTACTGATTTTCTCTCCTGACCACCCCAGAAATAGGAAGCCCCCAGGGATGCATTGAGATGCTTGTTGTCAAACCCGTAACGCAAAGTTGGTGTTATCGCCAATAATTTTCTGTCTTCCCATCTTTTATTATAGGAAGGTGATGTTTTAAGAACTAGTCCTTCGACCGTGTTATAATCGACCGAATTAATGATTGGATCTATGCTAAGGAGTTCTTTGGTCTTGAGCTTTGAAAATGTTTTTCCGGTTAAAAATATGTTCCCGAAAGTGATCTTATTCCTGATTTTATCGAGTGAATCGAGATAGGCCGGCTGCTTTCGTACCTGCTCCAGACTGTCTTTCTTTTGATAATCGCGAATTTCTTCTAACAAAAGGGGAACGGGTCGTATACTGTCCCAATAGGCTGCCGCTTTTTTATTGGAACTATCATAGTATTTGACAATGGTATTATTGAAAAACTTTTTTTCGAAACGAGGCTGGAGGTTGAATTGATCATACACTTCCAGGAAATTGCCATAAAAATCGAATCCTAGAACTTTACCCGAAGGATAGATGACCTGATTTTTTATTACCCAGGTAGTAGCTGATGGTACATGTTGCTGAACAATGCGAAGCGTATCTAATATTTCTAATTGCTGATTTTTAAGCAACATCAGATCAAGACTATGGATGTACCAACCCCCTTCTGTTATATTAATGTATCCGGTAAATAATGGTTCATAGGTTCGCTTAGGGGTAACCCGAATTCTATTGATCTCGATTCCGTTTTCATAAAATGTTCCCTCAAACTTATATCGATAATAATTCAATGCTCCCCCGGCCAATGGGGAAATAAACCCTCGTGGATTGAGACCATCACCCCTTCCAATCGGAATATTATTTCGGTAAAAATTGATATCCTGTGGTGTATTGAAACCAAAACCATTGCTGCTACCACTTACTCTGGTAGAAAGAACCTCAGTCTTTGTCTTGCCATTGCTATCAACTGACAAACGGGTCAAAGACTCAGATAAGTAGATCATCTTTTTTTGAGAAGAATCCCCATCTACAAAATCTATTTTCTGACCAAACAGTCGCTTGGGATATTTTCGTAACTGAAGTTGTCCTTTGACATAGACTTCACATTGAAACGCACTTAATTCTTCTAAATGAATTTTACGTGCAGCAATGGCTTTCCGAATAATTGCATAGGCAGGGTCCTCCCCCGTTGTACTGACCTCTACCTGAGATAGTTGGTATTGTATCGGACTAAGAATAAAATCAAGTTGTAAGTCATCTTTTCCGACTTTCACTTTCTTCTCAACCGAAGTATATCCTATGAATTGACATACCAGGGTATATTCACCGGGGTTGAGCTGGAGTGAATAAAACCCTTTCCCATTGGCAGAGACACCCCGGGTGGTTCCTTTAACGAGTAGGGAAGAAAATGCGAGTGGTTGGCCGGTGGAATCCCGAACATATCCCTTGACCTCAGCAGCATTT
>JBIIRN010000129.1:0-5841 GCA_044341525.1 Sediminibacterium sp.
CCGTGGTAATGACCATAGAGCCGATCTTTCCCCTGCTCAGCGGCCCACCTGCCATTCCCATCCATGATGATGGCAATATGCGTGGGCAACTTTTGCCTGTTTATCTGACTGATCAGTCCCTCTTCCATGAACTCGCGCCGGTTTAAGGGTGCAAAGTTAACAAAATCGCGGCTTATAGCGGGTTTTGAGATAAAATAACCGGGGATTGTTTATCGGCTCCGGGGGGAGGGGGGACAGCGGTAGGACTCCAGGTTAAAGGAGATGCCCAATTTCAAACTGGCGTAAGAGTCGGGCTGGAGGCTATTGCCCCGCTGACGACCTTTCGTACCAATGGTGACTCCGGTTTCATAGCTGCGGTCTTGTAACAAGAATCCGGGTGAAGGCGAACCATCGGGCAAGGGGGGGAATGCATCAGGGGCATAGACACCACTCACATCATCGAGATAGTCGGTGTTGGTAAACCGATAGGTAAATTCTGCGAACAGATTGAAACGGGTATCAATGGCATATTTCACTCCCACGGTAAAGGGAACACAAAGGGCAATGGGGTTATAAATCTGTAAATCAGGATATAGGGCACTTCCTTGTCCCTCCGTACCCAAGGGGCGGAGAAAATATTTTTGGCCAGACAAATAGGCATAGGGCTCATAAGAAAATGCGCCGATTCCCAAACCCAGGTAGGGGGTAAAGGAATAGCCTTCTATGCCAGGTCGAAAGTTGAAAAAATTAAATTCTCCGCTGATGGCCCCCTCCCAAACATCAGAATTGAAACTAAGGTTCCTGATCTGCTGTACGGTGTTTTTGCTATAAATATCTGAATAGCCCAATTGAAGATACTCTCCGGAGAGGCGAATACTAATGTATCCCCCCAGCTGTTTCCGGAAAAAAAAGCCGGCAGACATTTTAGGTCGGTTAATCGCAGCATTGGAGTTAATGTCTCCAAAATAATGGCCGGCTCCCGCATGAATACCCAGCTCGCCCTGGTGCACAAAGCTATTATACGGCTGTGCAGCAGCTGCCAGTGTTCCGAACGAAATCACCAACTGGAGAATGAATTTTTTTTTCATCATGCCTGATTAGACACTTAACCTCTTGTAAAAAAACAGTAAAATTTGTTACGATAAATGTTAATTTCTCTTGTCCAGTCCCCAGGCCAGTTTGGTTCTGAGGGTGGAAAGAAAAGTATTTTCACTTAATCTTACCAGGTGAAGACAAAATTGTTCTTTCCGCACGGCCAGCTGAATATTTTTATCTACAATCTCCCGCCGGGCATCCAGCGCACAAATGAAAAGTTCAGCTCGGCTTTCGATTTCGAAGGAAATCACATTGGTATCCGGCACGACTACCGACCGCACATTGAGGTTATGGGCGGCTACCGGTGTGATAACAAAACTGGAAGATTCCGGAAAAAGAATCGGCCCATTGCAACTCATGTTATACCCGGTTGAGCCGGTAGCAGAAGAAACAATCAATCCATCTGCCCAATACGTATTCAGGAATTCTCCATTGATGTAAGCATGCACTTTGATCATAGGAGAGGTATCCCTTTTATGGATAGCGAACTCATTCAGACCAAAAGGAGTATCTCCGAATAAAGGTTTATTGGAATCCAGGTGGATAAGCGTTCGCTTATCAATAATATAGGTTCTGTTCACCAGAGCGTCTACTGCTGAAGATAGCTCATCGCGGCTGATTCCTGCCAAGAACCCAAGTCGACCGAAATTCACACCCAGTACCGGAATTTTTTTATCCCGCACTAAACTTACAGTGTCAAGCAGGGTACCATCTCCACCCAGACTGATGAGGCAATCAAGATCAGCGGGAAGCTCTTCTGATAGTAAAAAGGGAATCAGGGATTGATATCTCCCGGTTACTTCACTGAATTGGGACAAAAGTGGCTGATAGATCAGTATGCTAACGTCATACCGAACCAGTGCATCCAGTAACAATCCAAGATGAACCCCCTGTTCGGCATCCAATCCTCTGCTATATATCGCTACTTGCATGAAATAAATATTAAAAACTACTTTCCGGCTGATTAACCCGAAGAGCCGGCCGGTCAAACCATTGATCAAAAGTCATTGCGGCTATGTAAATATACGCCATCTGTGCCCAGTTGATTCACGCTGAAATGAATTTTGAAGACAAAATCATAGATGGAAACGATATCAATACCCACTCCCCAGCTGCGAAGTAAAGTATTATTCAGGCTATTAGAGGGGCGGGAAAACCGATTATGGGCATATCCTATATCTGCATAGGCTTTCAGGAAAACCCGAATAGGTATCCTGTCATGAACTTTCTTACTTGTCGGATTGTGCAGCACCACAGAAAGTAAGCGCTGGTGGAATGTTGTCTTGATTATTCCTGCTGCGGAACCATCGATTACATTGTATTCCAGACCGCGCATCTGAGCATAACCATAACCCAGTAAGCGTTGATTAAAAAAAGCATCATTCACGGGGGCTTTCAGAATAGCTATTCCTTCGAGGTGGAGAAATCTCTTTTCAGGATCGATGGGAATAACATATACGGCACGGGCAGAAGCCTGCCAAAGACCCAGGTTTTTTTGTATTAGTCGGGAATAGAGGTTGGCTTCCAACATCCATCCCCTGGTAGGATAGGGAATATAGTCGGTATTGTAATACTTAAACTGATAATTAAAATCTATAAAGCGAGCAGTTGTTCTGAGGGTGGGATAATAAACAGGATTCAACATAAGAATGGTGTCATCGATGTGTTCCCGATTATATGAAACCCTGAAATAATGCCGCTGACGAACATCCGGTCGATAAGAATAAGTTGCTTCTACGCGAAAACTTTCCCTAACAACATTGTCTTTCCTTACAAAGACCTGTTTATTGTCTTCTGTGATAAAATTCAATTCTTTTTGGGTAGAATATTGAAGTCCGATCTGTATCCCCTTCGTAAGTTTCTTATCAAAAAAGGGGAGCTGGTACCTAAAATTAATCTGATGGTTGTAACCGGCAATCAGCCAGATATCGAGGTTGTCATTTCTTCCGGTAAAATTATTCTGCATGAATTTTAATCCGTAATTCACCCGATCCAGACTTCGTTTCTGATCTACCCACCACTGGTTGAAATTCCTATCAATCAACCTGAAATAAGGCAGTGGAAAAAGATACCACCGTTCTTTCACATCAATGGTAATAATGGCAAGTCTTCGGCCGGCCTCCCGGATGGCCGTACTCACATAAACTTTTACATCCACAAAAAGAGTGGTATTCATCAACAGATCCCTGGCAAGCTTTAATTTCTCAGACAATTCGTCGGTGCTTACTGAATCTCCTTTTTGAAAGGGGATTTCCCGCAAAATAATCGGAGGGCGGGTTTTATTATTCCCCGAAAGCATCACATCATAGATGAGTACCCACTTCGGTTCTGCTGATGAATCAGCAGGGAGTAGGTTTTCATTGCCCTGCGTTGGCTTAGGCTGTGCAAAAGACCACTCCGAATAGGGAATAACCAATAAAATGAGCAGACAATATCTGAAAAGGCGGCGCATAACAACAACGGTCAGGAGATTGGAGTAGATGAACGCAACCTCAGGGATTTCAGAGGTTCAGATAAGACAGCAGGTGCTGATAATTTTCCTGCAGCTCCTGATTTTCAGCCCCTGAGCCCTGCTGATACAAGACAGTATATCCATATCGTTGCAGTGAACTTACAGCCGACTGAATATCAGAACGGCTAACCCGGATGGAGACAATCATTTGACCCGCATCAAATCGGGTATTCAAGTGTCGGATCGTCAGGTCATTGGTTTCTAATAACCGGTTGATTTCCCCCAAGGAAAATTTCTCAGGCGTTGATTCTATCACCAAAATGCCCTGCTTATCGCCTGCATCGAGCCAGACAGAAAGCACGCGTATCATTTCTACAGCAGAAACAACACCGAGTAATTGATCTTCCTGAACCAATGGCAAAAGGGTCAGTGAATTGGCAGCCATTTGGTATAACCCTGTAGTGATAAAATCCTGCTCCTTCGCAAAAATCATAGAAAGGCCTTGACCCATTTCTGATATACAAGTATCAGCAGGTATCTCTTCCAGCCATTCTTTATCTACCAATCCCAAATAAACACCCTCCCCCACTACCGGCAAATGCCTTACTTCCGCTTCCTCCATCCACTCCAAAACACGTTCTGCTGTATCAGTAGGTCTGACAACAGGAAAGTTGGTTTGAAGCAATTGAGCGAGTGTCATTCGATGAATATTATTTAGCTCGTAGTCGTTTTTTTCAACTGTTGCAAAAACTGTTCCAGGATAGTATTGAATTCTCCGGGCACCTCCATCATAGGGGCGTGACCACAATGATCAATAAAATGAAGTTCACTGTTTTTGATTAGTTTATGAAACTCCTGTGCAACAAAAGGAGGGGTAATGATATCATTGTTCCCCCAGATGAGAAGTGTCGGCTGTTGAATCTGTGTCAACTCCTCCCCAAGATTATTCCGGATTGCACTCTTGGCGAGTGAGATAATCTTAATGACTTTCAGGCGATTATTCGTAATAGCAAACACCTCATCTACCAATTCTTTGGTAGCCATTGCCGGGTCGTAAAAAGTAAGCTCCGTTTTCTTTCGGATATATTCGTAATCTCCCCGCTTGGGATAAGTATCACCCATGCCATTCTCAAATAGTCCACTGCTTCCGGTCAAAGTGAGTGAGGCAATTCTTTCCGGATGTTTCAAAACATGCACCAAAGCGACATGACCGCCCAAAGAATTTCCGAGCAGATGAATGCCCTGATAATCCTGCATCTCTATGAACTTATGAACATGCTTGGCCAGTCCTCCTACAGTAGTATGGAAAATATCCAGGTCAAATAAAGGCAGCAGGGGAATAATTACTTTATGGGAATGTCGGAATTTTTCTATCAGGTGGCTGAAATTACTTAGTGCCCCGAAGAGACCATGCAGCAGCATCAACGGTTCACCTTCTCCCACTTCAACATAATGAAACGTATTTTTTTCTTTAATCTCGTACGTCATAATTTCCGGTACTGATGAATCCGCCATTTCCGCTTAATTGCCAACAGCAGGGATTGTAACGAAAATAGTGTATTTTACTTGAATAGCGGGGAAGAACCGGATAGTTGTTGAATAGTTAACCTACGCCTATTCTCCTTTCAATTACCGGATGGCTTCAATTGATCAAAGTATGCAGAGAGCTCTCCGAACATTCCTTTAAAAAGCGGCAATAATTTGCCCATCCCATCCAGCAGAAACGGACCAACCTGTTGGATATAAGGGTAACTGTGAGAGTCTTTCACCATATCAGGACTGATTAACTGAATTTTCTGCAGGTAAAAAAGTAGGGTACTGAACAAAGTACCATACAATAAAATATACATGAATATTCCTCCAATTTTGTTGATCCAGCCGGCCAACATCAGTTCCATAAAAGTTTGTAACAGATTGGCCAGCAACCTGACCAGCAAAATTGCAGCAAGCAAGACGGCGAGAAAGGATAGAAAAGGAAGCCAGGCACTGTGCCATTGAAAGCGCACCCCTGCCTCGCGGGCCACCCAGGCCGATAATTTAACTGCTGCTGCCAAGCCGATTAAAATGGAAAGAAAAGAAAAAACACCCATGATCAGCCCCTTACTATATCCCCGGATAATAGCCAGAAGAACTATAACAGCCAAAAGTGCATCTATCACCATGGATCAGGAATTCGTCAGCAGATTTTTTACCAGCGCAGAAATGGCTTTACCGTCGGCTTGTCCGGCCAACTCCTTAGTGGCCAGTCCCATCACCTTACCCAGGTCTTGCAGACCGGTCGCACCTGTCTGGGCTATGATTGCCTTCAGTCTTTC
>JBIIRN010000130.1:0-5834 GCA_044341525.1 Sediminibacterium sp.
CATTGGGCTGGCGTGCAGCGCTCATTGTAATGGTTGCAATTCCTCTATCACTTGGTCTAGGTATTGTATCTCTCAACTTTATGGGCTTTTCATTGAACCAGCTGAGCATTGTAGGATTGGTAGTGGCGCTCGGATTACTGGTGGATGACAGCATTGTGGTAGTAGAAAATATCGAAAGGTGGTTGCGTGAAGGACATGATAAAAAATTTGCTGCTGTGGAAGCCACCAAACAAATAACATTGGCGGTAGTAGGTACTACGGCTACCCTGGCAATTGCCTTTATGCCCCTCGCACTTTTGCCGGAAGGTTCGGGTGAATTCATTCGTTCACTTCCACTGGCAATTATCTCTTCTGTTATAGCATCACTGTTGGTATCGCTCACCATCATTCCATTTCTATCCAGCCGCATCCTGAAAACGCATCACCACCCGGAAGGGAATATCTTTTTACGTGGATTGAAAAAAATCATCAGTGGCAGTTATACCCGTTTACTCAACTATTCACTTAAACATCCGGTAATTACCCTTGTTGCTGCCTTCGCTTTATTTGGTGCCTCTTTGGGTGTTTTTGGACTTATCGGCTTTAAATTGTTTCCTACATCAGAAAAACCACAATTTTTAGTGAACATCAACATGCCCCTCCAGAGTAACCTGGAGACCAGTTATGAGATGGCGGTACAAATTGAAAAAGAACTGCTGCAGGAAAAAAAGGTACAATATGTTACAACCAATGTGGGAAAAGGCAATCCCAGAATTTACTACAACGAAATTCCGGTGAATGAAAAAAGTGATTACGCCCAGTTATATGTTCAATTAAAAAAAGAGGTTAATCCGGTTGAAAAGAAACAATTGATTGAAAAATTCAGGCAACGATTCATGCAGATACCCGGTGCCCGCATTGAGGTAAAAGATTTCGAGCAGGGACCACCGGTGGAAGCGCCTGTGGCGATTCGTATCAATGGAGATAATCTGGATACGTTGCGAAGTCTGGCGGGAAAAATAGAACAACTGTTGAAGTCCATTCCCGGAACCATCTACATCAACAATGATGTAGATATTCTCAAGAGTGATTTGAGGGTAAAAATACACACGGAAAAAGCAAGGTCTCTTGGCATTCAGACTGCAGATATAGACCGCACCATCCGGATGGCAATCAGTGGCATTGAATTGGCCAAGTACACCAATGACAAGGGGGATGATTATAATATCACTCTTAAAACACCCCGCGATCGCTATGCAACGCTGGAAACCTTCAACAGCATTTATATCAACAATGCCATGGGTACGCCCATACCCCTGCATCAATTGGCACAACTTGAATTTGAAACCTCCCCCGGAATCATCAAACACCTCGATAAAAAACGCTATGTTGTAGTAACCGCATATACTGACAAAGGTGTATTAACGCAACAGATCAATAAAGCTTTCCAGGAAAAAATAAAGAAAATACAATTACCTGCAGGATACAATTACCAGATTGCCGGTGAAGCGGAGAGTGAAAAAGAAGCATTTGGAGGGGGATTCATGACGGTGGTAATTGCGACTGTCTTTCTATTCATCATGATCCTGATTCTCGAGTTCAAAACATTTAAAAGCACGTTGATAGTTCTAAGCGTGATACCGCTGGGTATTATTGGAGGAGTAGCCATGCTCTGGATCACCGGCAATCCCATGAGTTTTGTAGCCATCATTGGTTTTATCGGACTAGCGGGGGTGGAAGTGAAAAATTCAATTCTTTTGGTGGACTTCACCAACCAATTAAGAGAAAATGGGAAGTCACTCGATGAAGCCATCAGGGAAGCCGGAGAACTTAGATTCCTTCCAATTGTGCTGACTAGTTTAACAGCGATAGGTGGTTTGATTCCCATTGCGCTCAACAGCAATCCATTGGTATCACCGCTTGCTTTGGTACTAATTGGCGGATTGATTTCATCCACGCTGTTATCCAGAATTGTTACGCCGGTTGTGTATAAACTAATTCCACCAAAGGTGGAAGTAAAGCAGGAGCAGGAATAAATAATATCCTTTAGATTCTGTTATACATTTTAAAATAAAAAAACATCATTGATAGCTTTATGAAAAAGATACTCATCATCAATGGACATCCCAATGCTGAAAGTTTCAATAACGGACTTTTTGAGGCGTATAAAAAGGGAGCAAGGATAACAGGAGCTGAAATCAGAGAAATTGTTATCAAAGATTTACAATTCAATCCTAACCTACAGTTTGGATATCAAAAAAGAATGGAACTTGAACCGGACTTACTCGATGCCTGGGAGAAAATCAAATGGGCTGATCATTTGGTTTGGGTACATCCGGTGTGGTGGGGAGGATTACCTGCGATAACCAAAGGATTTATTGACAGACTTTTTTTACCTGGATTTGTATTTCAAAACAGGGAGAATTCTGTTTGGTGGGATAAATTATTAACGGGAAAAACCGGACACATCATCACGACCATGGATCAGCCGGGATGGTATTATTGGTTGGTCTTTGGCCAGCCCAGCATTAATCAGTTAAAGAAATCTACGCTGGAGTTTTGTGGTGTTAAACCCGTAAAAGTCACCCGCATTGGTCCGATTAAAAATTCAACCCTATCCTGGAAAGAAAAATGGCTGGAAAAAGTTAAAAAAATGGGGAAATCGGCGTGAGATGGATCATGAAGTAAAAATGAGGGTCTTACGAGTCACCATTAGATTGCATCAGGAAAACATTATCGGGAATAACCTATTCAAAAAAACTACCGACCCTGAAGCGCACTGGTATAAGCATCGGTGTCAAAAAAGTTTCTCACTTTTATTACTTTACCCTGGTGAAAAGTAAATAAACGTAGTATGGTACTTCTAAAGGGCCGCTCATTCATCCGGGCGACGCCCTCCCCTTCAAAAATTACTCCTATCTGATCAACTCCATCTATGTATTCTACTATTTTGACTTTATCATAACGAAAAGATGCATTTAATCTTTTTTGAAATTCAGCTACCCCTTCCAAACCTAAAAAAGTACCTGAAAAAGACAAAATATCTTTAGGACCAATCACCCACCATTCCATTTCCGGAGAAGCAATTCCGGATTCACGAAATGCAGTGATGATACTTCCCGATCTTTCATGTATTTTTCGAATAGCCTGAAGATTAACAGATCCAATAGTCGAATCACTGGTTGGCAGAATAATCCCATTAGAAAGAAGCATATTATTCTGAGCAGATATACCACTCACTAATAACAAAGAAGTTAAAAATAAAAAAAACCGTAACATAGAAATTAGTTTTTACAATACAATTGATTCATAATTGCATGATGCAGATGACTTACCTTTATTTTAATGGTATTTATTAATGGCATCAGCCAAAAATTGATATTTTAAATAAAATACTTAAGGTTAATCGCTCCTTAAAATAGTAATATACTAATTATTTCTATATTACGTGAGCATGACTAAAAACAGACAGTTTGTAACTGTCTGTAATAATAGCAAATTTTCGTTGGATTGACTTCGCTGCGCTCACCTGTACTTTTCATTTGTCTGCTTTGCAAAGCAAGCTTATCTGAAGTTTGGAGAAGGATTACCTGCGGTGATCCAGATACTTCTGCGAGGGGCGAAATCAGTGTGAGTTTGAGGGTGAGTGTGAGGACATACTCTCCATACTCAAACTCACACTCACTCTGGCTTATTGAGTGTGAGGATATTTTGCTCCTTCACACTAAAACTCGCACTCACACTGACCCTTTGTGCCAAGAACTAGATTATCCCAGATTATACCGATACTTCTACGGGGGGCGAAATCAGAGTGAGTTTGAGGGTGAGTGTGAGGATATACTCTCCATACTCAAACTCACACTCACGCTGGCCCTTTGTGCACAGAACTGGATTATCCCAGATTATCCAGATACTTCTACGAGGGGCGTACTCAAGCGCCTTTACACTACTTCGTAGTGTTTGGGCGTTTTAGCTTGTTCACTTAGGCGAATACATTCGCCACGTTCACAAACTAAAACGCCCTCCCGCCAGAGGCGGAAAGGCGCTTGTGCCCAGAACTGGATTCGAACCAGCACACCCGTGAAGGCGCTGCGACCTGAACACAGTGCGTCTACCAATTTCGCCATCTGGGCAGTTATCCGACTTTTTGTTAGATGAAACGTATTCAGGTAATTTCATCAGCCGGGTTGCAAATATACAACTTCAGGGTTTTTTTGCCAAGTTTTTCACTACACCGATAACAAACTGCAACCCCGTAAATCTGCCTGATCGAGGCGGCCCCAAACCTCAAAACTGCCATCCCCATAGACACATCCTACATCCTCCGTAGCAATAAAAGAACAACTATATTGATTTGCTAAATCCACCACCTGCAATACCCCCTCCCCTTCTGTACTCACCACCAAAGGATCCCGCTCATCACGCACCAAGACCCGCATCCAGGGCGGACAAACAAACCTTCCCCCACCCTTCGAATAGGCCTGACTCAATAACTCGGTCATGCCATACTCGGAATGAATTTTCTCCAACCCAAAAGATTCCTTCAACCGGTCATGCACCTCCGCCCTCGTCAACTCCTCCCGGCGACCCTTCATCCCGCCGGTCTCCATCACCACCGTATGCCGCAAATCCATCGGAAACCGCTCCGCAAAATCTAATAATGCATAAGTAACCCCCAATAAAAGAGTCTTCTGTCCCGCTGCCTCTAAACGGCCTAATCTGTTCGCCAACTCCTCCTCATTCTGTAAAAAAAAGCCCCCCAACTCATGCCCACTCTGCTGCATCAAACCCTGCACCATATTCACCAGCGAAGAATCACCCCGCTCTAAATAGGAAGGTAACAAACCGAGGATGCACCAATCCGCCGGATCTCCATACATCAAACGGAAACACTTGTTGTAGCTCGATTGATACAATGCCAGCTCCCGCACATAATGAAAACTACCCGTAGTTCCAGTAGTTCCACTACTGCGAAAAAACACTTCCGGCTCAAACTCCGTCGTCATTACCCGATCTGTCTTAAAAAAGGATACAGGCAGCGCAGGGATATCCTCCAGGTATCTTACCTCTGTCGGGGTTCGTCCCAACCTGTCACACCAGGAACGGTACAAACCGTTCTGCTCATACTGGAATCGATAGGTGCGAAGGCAGGATCCCACAAAATCATCCGCAGAAACCGAGAAAATATTGTTAACATCTATCATATACATCAGCGGAAATTGTCCGGTATTGTCAGCTTTTAACTAAATTTGAAATATGAAGCTTCAGGGAACAAAATTAATTCTTCTTGCCGGGCTATTGCTCTCCATTCCCATGGCCTGTAAAAAAGACACTTTCTCCACCAAACCTCAAATCAGCTTCAAAAATATCAGCAACACTACTCTCAGCGCTACTAACCCCGTTCTTTTCTTCGAAATTCGTTTCACCGACAAAGAGGGCGATGTGCAAGATACTCTTTGGATTCAAAAAATATCCAAGACCTGTCCAAACTCACCCGGCGTTCAGTTCATCTCTAAAAATAAAGTACCCGACTTCACTCCGGTACCTAATCTCGAAGGGGTACTTGAAATCGGATTCGCTTACAATGCCAATATCGGCAATTATCCTGTTATCACGGGCTGTGGTAACAAAAACGATACTGCCACTTTTAAATTCTGGCTTCGCGACAATGCTAAAAACATCAGTGATACCCTCGTTTCACCGCCTATCATTCTGCTGAAATAATGTCCATCAACGGATTCATCCGCTTCTTGTTTTACAGCAATCTTTTTTACGCATTCTGTCTCTTTTCTCTTCTGTTACAAACTGCGATTGTTTTACCATTGCCAATTCCAACACGTTTCTACTTCCTCCTC
>JBIIRN010000131.1:0-5822 GCA_044341525.1 Sediminibacterium sp.
CATTTCAAAATAACATAAGGTCGATGTTGCTGATGGAAAGTAAAGAATCGACAATTCAATTTTCGGGCTTCTTTTTCGAGTATCCCGACTTCAACTTCTATGCCTGCTTCCCGTAACAACCGGATTCCGCCGCCGCTTACGGCCGGAAAGGGATCGGATGAAGCTATTACCACTCTCTTTATTCCGGAACGAATAATGAGATCAGTACAGGGAGGTGTTTTACCATGATGGCAACAGGGTTCCAGAGATACATACAAAGTAGCTTCGGGAATCAGCCGCACATCTTCGGGTAATACATGCTGCAGACAATCTACTTCTGCATGGGCTGCGCCAGCCCGCAGATGATACCCTTCTCCAATTATTCTATCGCCATGAACCAAAATGGCACCTACCATCGGATTGGGAGCTGTTTGTCCCAACCCTAATTCGGCCAGCTGCAAACACCTTCGCATGCATAGAGTTGAATCCTGTGACATTCCGACAAAATTAGATAAATGGTGGTTACCTTGCAGTATGACTTACCGGGAAGCAGAATCTATTTTAAAAGAGGAACTCAGTCAACTCTATGATGAGCGGGAGTCACAACAATTGGCTGCCTGGGTCTTAGAACATATCAGTGGAAAAAAGAAAACGGAGAGATTGGTATCTGTCCGGCAGAATATGAATACAGAGGAGACCAGTAAATGGGAGCAAGTAAAATCCAGGATGTTACAGGGTGAACCTATACAATATGTGTTGAATGAAGCACCTTTCATGAAATGGGTTTTAGCGGTTAATTCATCTACCCTCATTCCCAGACCAGAGACTGAACAACTCGTAGAATGGTTACTGACAGACCACCCGGGTCAAAAAAATATCAAGGTCTTAGATGCGGGAACCGGAAGTGGGTGTATTGCCATTGCTGTGAAATCTGAGAGACCAGACTGGGAAGTCATTGCAGGTGATATCAATCAGCAGACACTAAATCTGGCTCAATCAAATGCCCAAAACTCCGGTGTTACAATCAGTTTTCTTGAACTCAACATTTTAAACTTATCAGATGAACACTGGCCAGAAGGTCTGAATTTAATCATCAGCAATCCACCCTATATTCCATTTAATGAGCGCCCGACCTTATCTAAAAATGTAATTGACTTTGAACCGGAACGGGCTTTGTTCGTTCCATCCGATCAACCCTTGCTATTTTATGAGGCGCTGGGAAAAGCAGCCTTACGTTATCTCCTTCCGGGTGGAATGTTATACCTGGAAATACATCAGGAGTTCGGCCAGGCTATCATTGACTTGCTTGAGCAACTCGGCATGAATGCTTCATTAAGAAAAGATTTCCGGGGAAATGACAGAATGATTCGAGCTGTTAAAATTTAATAGCATATTTCCTGAACCCCGAAAAATAGGTTACCTTAAATGCAGGTAAAACAAATGCATGCTCCAACTAACTGAATTACTGGCCGGGATCGGATTATTTCTATTTGCAATGCATTTTTTGGAGATATCCCTCAGAGAACTTTCCGGCAGAAAATTCAAACTTTTCCTTCAAAAAGTCGCTGCTCGTCCGCTGAATGCGGTAGCGGGAAGTGCATTAATTACCGGTATTCTTCAGAGCAGTTCGATGGTCAGTCTGATGGTACTGGCATTTTTAGGAGCTGGGGTATTTACTTTGGAACAATCATTGGCACTCATACTGGGTGCTAATCTGGGCACAACACTTGATAGTTGGTTGATAGCACTTCTCGGGTTTGAAATGAACATTGAAAAAGTTGCTTTCCCCGCCATTTTTTTAGGTGCTATTTTACTGCTACTAAGCGGGAAGAGAAAAAATTATATACACACTGCCTATTTTCTACTGGGATTCGGATTATTGTTCCTCTCGCTACATCTGATGAAAAATTCAATGGATTCAGTCATGCAGCAATTCAGGATCGAAAAATATCTGCAGGCTAATTCTTTTGTCTTCCTGCTAATGGGCTTTCTCATCACGTTATTGATGCAATCGAGTTCTGTTACCATGGCCATCGTACTTACTGCTATCCATAGTGGTATATTACCACTGGAAAAGGCAGTATATATTGTTTTAGGAAGCGAAACCGGTACAACCATCAAAATATGGTTGGCTTCATTAGGAGGGAGTTCGGCTAAAAAACAGGTGGCAGCAGGTAATTTTATCTTCAACCTGGTTTTAACCCTGCTGACTTTGATTTTCATGCGTCAAATCATAGAATTTATAACAAAGACCTGCGGTATACAACAGCCATTGATCGCTTTGGTTAGTTTTTCCAGCCTTATCAACTTAGCGGGCATCTTACTTTTTATTCCTGTATTAGGTCCCTTTGCGGGTTTGTTGAAAAAATTACATCCAACTACCAATCACCACAGAACCGGTTATTTAACCCTAAAAGATAAAATGGATGCAGACACTGCATCAGAATTATTACAGAAAGAAGCGGGCTATTTTATTTATCATACCATGCAACTGAATAATAAACTTTTACAAATAGATTCAGAAAGAGGCCCAAAGATGGAAGAGTTGGAAAATAAAAGTCTACGCTTTCACCTACCTGAAAAAAATACAGAAGATCATTATCATTGGATCAAGGAATTACATGGAGAAATTCAGGCAGTTTATTTCCAATTTTCACAAATGAAATTACCGGCAGAGAATCCTCGCCTCAACCTTTATATTTCCTCTATCCGCAATGCCATGCATGCTGCCAAAAGCATTAAAGACATTACTGATAACATCAGTAATCTCAGTAGGTCATCGAAAAGCTTAAAATTTGACTTTTTTACCTCTTTTCAGGAACAAACTGAAAAATTAAATCTTACCCTTCTTTTATGGCTACAGCGGAAGGAAAAGCCTAATTATCAGGAAATATTAACTGAAAGTAAAAAGATAGAAAACAACTATACACAAATTCTCAATCGCTTTTATCAGGAGGCGTCGGGCACCTTATTATCAGAGTTAGAAATCACTACCCTCATTAATTTCAGTAGAGAATGCTTTAGTGCCAACCGATCGATGCTTATGGCAGTAAAAGACCTGATTCTAGAGGAAAAAGAAGCCACTTTATTTAATGAAGAACCTGCTTTTTTGAGCTAAATGCCAACATTTCGGAGAGAAGCCCGCAGGCATAATGTTTCATCAGGCCATCTTGGGAATGGAAACATGTAGCCGACCCTTGATAACATCCGATACTATTCCTTCAGTGATAGCATTTTCAGGCAGTGAAAACGAACGACGAAACAACTGTGTTTCTTGCTCGGGCGTTTCAATATTTTTTTCGGCAGCAATAAAAAGTATTCCGTTTTCACATTCAAAAGTAAAATCAGACTCTTCAAATCCGCCGGCAGGCATGTCGATGTAAAAGAAAGACTGATCAGCGGATATATCTACAGAAGGCATGTATTGTTTCCAATCCATGGTAAATAACTCCGACTCAAAGTCGAGCAAACGGGCTCCAAAGAAGTCATCGCCTCGGATGGCGTCTAATGTGACCGTTGGCAATTTTTGATCAAGGGTAGCAACCATGTGTTACATTCATTTAGGTGGTAAATGATAATCAAATATCAGTTTATCAGATGGTAAGTTCCGATATACTTGTTCAAAGATATCCACATCATTTTCAAACCAAATTACACAAAAATTAATGTGTAAATTGCCAGAAGGGAACAAAAGTAACGATGAAAAAAGATTTCCCACCGCATAATATGCCTATCTCACTGAAAACCAGGTGGAAAGAATTTAGCCGACTCATTGGACCCGGACTGGTAACCGGGGCCAGTGATGATGATCCTTCCGGGATTGCCACTTACTCGCAGGCAGGAGCAGCCTTTGGCTTATCTACTTTATGGACTTCTATTTTGGCTTTTCCCTTAATGACTTCAATACAACAAATGTGCGCCCGTATCGGCATCATCACCGAACAGGGCCTGACAGGCACTTTGAAAAAACATTACCCCCGCCCTATCTTATACCTCATGTTATTATTCAGCTTCCCCGCCATTGTGATGAATATTGGTGCAGATATTGCCGGCATGGGAGCTGTCGGAAATTTGTTATTCCCCTCTATAGATGCTGGTTTTTTCAGCGTTTTTTTTACCGTCTTATTACTGATACTGATCATTTATTTGCCCTATAAAAAGATGGCATCTATACTGAAATATCTCTGTATCGTTATGTTGGTATACTTCATCGTTCCCTTTCTTTATCAACAAGACATCAGTCATATTTTAAAAAGCACCTTTATCCCTAAAATCGAATTCTCCAAGGAATTCATGGCTACTTTGGTTGGAATTTTAGGTACAACTATTTCCCCTTACCTTTTCTTCTGGCAGGCATCGGTAGAAGTGGAAGAACAGAAGAGCAGAAAAAAAAAGCTGATGGTGGATAAGAAATTTATCCAAGAAGTCGATAAAGATGTTGACGTAGGCATGATATTTTCCGGACTGGTTATGTATTTTATTATACTCACAACAGGAACAGTTTTATACAAGGGGGGAATCAATAATATTCAAACGGTGGAGGATGCTGCCCGGGCCCTTCAACCATTAGCGGGCAATGCAGCATATCTTTTATTTGCCATTGGTATCATCGGTACCGGATTAATTGCCATCCCTGTTCTCAGTGGATCGTTATCTTATATTTTTGCTGAAACCTTCGGCTGGGAACAGGGGTTGAGTAAGAAATTTCACGAGGCGAGGGGTTTTTATACCATCATCGCGATCTCCTTACTACTTGGACTGGCCATGAATTATATAGGTATTTCTCCAATCAAGGCACTCATCTATACAGCCATTCTTTATGGAATTACTGCCCCGGTATTAATTGCTATCATCCTACACATTTCCAACAACAAAAAAATTATGGGGGAATTTGTGAACGGCCGAATTACCAATATTTTAGGCATTGCAGCCGGTATAATAATGACTGTTGCTGCCAGTGCCTTAGTCTATTTGCAGTTTTGGGGATAATTATTTTCACCCAACCATCTGGCAGACAAAGAAAGGGTGAACAAATTATTTTTTCTCTTTCATCTGCATCATAGCCATGATTTGCTTCATGGTATGCTCCATTCCATTCGGACTTCCATCTAAAAATATGGTATTGCCTTTTCCTAATTCGGCAAAATTCTTTACCGCCTCAGTCCACATGCTAAAAAGGATTACGTTAGTATCAAGATTGGCTTGCTTCATCTGCTCGGCGGCCTGTGTCATACCACGTGCCACTTCCTCTCTGAACAAGGCAACACCCTGACCTCGGAGACGGGCTGCTTCTTTTTCAGCATTAGCAGATATCATGATGGCATTACCCTCTGCCTCAGCTGCCTTGGTCTTGGTGATGAGCAGCGCCTGTCCTTCGTTCTCGGCAGCGGCTTTGAGGTTGTTACTGGCTACAACCTTGCTCATACTATCCATGATGACTTTATCAAATGTAATATCATTGATTTGTAAGTCTTGTAAATAATAGCCCCAGCTTTCAAGTGACTGATCAATCTGCTCTTTGACAAACTCAACAATTTCTCTCCGCAAAACCAAAATCTCAGCTTGTCTTTTTGTGGCAACAAAACCACGCACACTGCCCTCAACAGTTCTTATGAGCGCCTGCATAAGGTCTTTTTCACTGATAAATTTGAAAGCTACATTTTTGATGGTCTGTTCTTCCTGGTTTAAAACGGAATACAACAGCATGCTTTTAAAATACACATTGGCCTGGTCCAGCGTCACTGCCTGAAATTCCAGTTCTACAGATCTGTTCTGGATACTGATGGTCTTATACACCCTTTCAATGACTGGAATTTTAAAATTCAAGCCCGGAAGCAGAATAC
>JBIIRN010000132.1:0-5809 GCA_044341525.1 Sediminibacterium sp.
AATGCCATAAGCCAGACTCGCTGCAGTGGGCTCGTTGACAATGCGCAGAATATCCAGGCCGGCCAGCTTACCCGCATCCCGCGTGGCCTGCCTTTGTGCATCATTGAAATAAGCCGGCACCGTTACCACTGCTTTAGTGACCGGAGTTTTTAGAATATGTTCTGCCCGCAGCTTAAGTTCTTTCAGTAAGAGAGAGGACAATTCAATAGGTGAGAAAAATTTTTCATCCACCTGCACTTTCACGAGTTGATCATCATCATTATCAATAACCTTATAGCTGAAAAAATCAGCATGTGCCTTGATATCATTGTAATTTTTCCCCATGAGCCGCTTGGCACTGAAAATGGTCCGCTGTGGATCTGTTTCCAGAAAAGCACGGGCTGCCTCGCCCACTATCACATTGCCCGCAGCATCAAAGTGAATCACACTGGGCACCAGACTGCTGGAATTGAATTCTTTGAGTGCCACCGGTTGCCGGCTCTCCGGATGAAGAATGGCAACCAGACTGTTGGTTGTTCCCAGATCAATACCGACAATCATTTCAGGTTGTTGCAAACTGCCGGTAGCTATATTGATGGGTATGCGTGCCATGATACAAAACTTATTGAGGGCGCAAAGGTATAACACCCCGGGGGTGGTTTGGTTGCGAGATGGGGAAAAGCTATCCCATTCTTACCACCCGGGTCTTACTGAGATAATCGTGCAGCGTCATTCCCAGGAAGGGCAGAAAAAAAAGATCGGGAATAAAAAGCCTTACCAGGGAACGAATAAAAACCTGAAAGATCCCCGGCCTTCTTCCCTCTTCGGTCACCACGCGCGACATGCTGACCATTTTTCCCGGCGTTCGGCCCGTGAGTGATTCCCAGAGAAAATAATAAATAAAGAGAAAGCCAAAGAAAAACCAACCAAAATTCAGGGGCATATACCCCCAGTAAAATACATACCAGTTCCAGATACGCATCAACAATACTGCTGCCAAAAATATAATTAGGGTATCCACTAAGAAATTCAGAATGCGGGTACCCTCACCGGTTGTTTTCATGGCGCAAAGTTAGGCAAGTTGGACTTGCCCGGTGCCTCAATGATTTCATTCCTTACTTTTGTCAAATGAATCCAACAATCAATCTCCTCGAAGAATTGCGCTGGCGCGGGATGCTGCAGGACTGTATGCCGGGAACAGAGGAATGGCTGAACAAGGAAAAGGTGACCGGATATGTCGGTTTTGATCCTACTTCTGACAGTCTGCATATTGGCAGTCTGGTACCTATTCTCTTGCTGGTACATTTACAAAGAGCCGGCCACCGGCCTGTAGCTTTGATAGGGGGGGCAACCGGGATGGTAGGTGACCCCAGCGGGAAAAGTGAAGAAAGAAACTTGCTCGATGAAGCAACACTGCAACAAAACCTGGAAGGCATTAGAAAACAGCTTACCCGCTATCTTGACTTTTCTTCCGATCACTCGAACGGGGCCTTGTTGGTCAATAACTACGATTGGTTCAAAGGGATGGAATTTCTGACTTTCATTCGGGATGTAGGCAAGCACATTACCGTGAATTATATGATGGCGAAAGACAGTGTGAAGAAGCGGCTGGAATCTGAGCAGGGCATGAGTTTCACAGAATTCACCTATCAACTGGTACAGGGATATGATTTTTACTGGCTGTGTACCCACCACAATTGTCGCCTTCAAATGGGGGGCAGTGATCAGTGGGGGAATATGGTGACAGGTACAGAGCTAATCAGGAAAAAAGGAGCAGGGGAAGCTTATGCACTCACCTGTCCTTTAATTACCAAATCCGATGGGGGAAAATTCGGCAAGACCGAAAAAGGAAATGTATGGCTGGATCCCACCAAAACCAGCCCGTACCAGTTTTATCAATTTTGGCTGAATGCTGCTGATGAAGACGCTGAAAAGTGGATTAAAATTTTCACCCTCCTATCTGAACCGGAAGTCAATGAGTTAATTCTTCAACACCGGCAACAACCGGAAGCCCGAACACTGCAACAAAAACTGGCGCTGGAAGTAACCGGATTTGTTCACGGGAAAGACGTATTGGAAAGTATACTGGAAACTACCCGTGGATTTTTCGGTGGCGATGCTGTCGGCTTAATTCAAAATACCAGTCCGGAAGTGTTGGAACGAAGCGGACTTCCCACCCTGCCTTATGCAGGTGAGTGGCCCGTGAATATTGTCAGTTTATTGGCCGCAGCAGGTGTGTTACCCAGCAAGGGAGAGGCAAAAAAATTGATTCAGGGTGGAGGTGTCAGCATCAACGAAAAAAAGGTGACCGACATTCAAGCCATGATAGGAGATAACGATTTGCTCAATGGTCGGTATATCCTGGTTCGCAGGGGAAAAAAGCACCTCGACCTGATTGTACGTTCTTAAATAAAAAGAAAAGGACAAGGATTATCATCTTACTTACCGGAGGAATATAGATTTCAGAGTGACGGACTTACTGAATTGAAGATATTACCCGCCACATTTCAGCAGCCACCAACCCATTTCCGGCTGCATTCAGGTGAACGCGATCGGTAGTTAAAATTCCAGACTCCTTGTTTTGCGGATTATTGGCCAGGTTATACCGCAGGAAACTATCCCGCAGATCCACCAGCGGAATTTTCCTGTCATTAGAAAACTTACGCAACCACTGACTGTACAAATTCAGGTCCCCATCCTGCTGATTCGAATGATCGGTTCTTTCGCCAATTACGGCCGGCGTACAAATAATTACTTTGGCACCTGCAGCCTGCAGTTTATTGACCACGGCCTCATAGAATCGACCAAACTTGCTGTAGTCGGTACCGGTGCCACTGCTTGCTTTATGCCAGACATCATTTACTCCGACATAGATTACTACGATGTCGGGACGCTGCTTGATCACATCGTCTTCGATGCGTAGGTAAAGATCATAGATTTTATTACCACTGATACCGGCACCAATGAGTTCATATTGGGAGGACTTATTCGCTGCAGAAATGATTGAGTCCATCAGTCGGATATAGCCCCCCGGCTTCACTGCGGCTTCAGTGATGGAGTCTCCAAAGAATATCACTTTCTTTCGGGGGGGCTGGAAAAAGGAACTGGCCAACAAAAGGATAGCTATAAGGGGGGTAAAGTAGATCGTTTTCATGAAAAAATCGTTTGAAGTAATAATATTAAGTTTTTTCGGCCGAATCCAGGCGGGAGGGGGTATTAATATGCTGTATTCCAATAAGATTTGGAACAATTCTTTGGCTATTGTATTTTTGCACCCCGAACAAAGCCCTTGGGCTGAATTCTAGGATTGCCTGATAGTATAAGGGTAGTACAACTGATTTTGGTTCAGTTTGTCTTGGTTCGAATCCAGGTCAGGCAACTTCCCCCACCCACCGAAATTCGGTGGGTTTTTTATTTTTATCCGGGGGAATTAACAACCCCATCCACCTCTAATTATTTGCTAAAGAAAATTAGCATTTAAACCTACCCTACCACATCAGGTCAAATTAAAAAAATCATTTGCCGTGAAAAACCTGATCTGGATTACCCTGCTTCTTTTATCCTGTAAAAAAGAAACTACTGGAGATACACCATCTACCACCCGCGAAAACCGTAAAATCAATTACAATAACCAGACAGTTGATATCATCCTGGAGAAACCGGCTGCAGCATCGGCAGATGTGCTAATGGTCTTTCATGGTTCGGTCGCCTATGACAGCAATCTGATGAAAGCTGCCAATACCACCCTGGATCAATTCAAGAATATCCTCGACCGAAAAGACATGATGATCATCAGTGTCATCTATCCCCAGGAAAATGTGTTGCTGGGCGACAACATCGTCGTAGGTGAAGCAGCTTTGCTTTGGTTAAAAAATAAGGCATCACAGGAACTGGGTATCCAGGTAAAAAAGATTTTTTTAGCCGGTCATTCGCAGGGAGGATACATGGTCACCAAGTTGAACACCCTACATGCCACCAACGGAGTAATAGCGAATGCACCGGGGCCGTTGAACCTCGTGTACCGATGTGGTCTGGAAGAGGCCGGAACCTTGCAAGACGGCACCTACTGCACCAGACTAAGAAATACTTATGGAACTACTTCCAGCAACCCTGCCGCCTATTTTGACCGTTCTTTATTGAACTTCACCAAAGGTTTTAAATCAGACATTATCTTCTTTCAGGGCATGAATGACTCACCCATTCATATGTATTCCTGGCCGGTATTCAAACAGGAAGTCCAAAACTGCAGTACCTGTAAACAGGTGCAGGTGTTTGAAATACCGGGAGGTGAACACCCCGCTCTCTTTGAAATGCCAATAGCCAGAGCTCCCTTCAATACCTTTATCAACAGCAGATAGATAGCAGCAGACATATAGAGATGATGTCGGGAAGTACATGATATGATTGTTTTGTTTAATTTCGGTGGCTTATTTTACCCAAAATAAATGCTACATGACCGAAGTAATCATACCCCTGATATCATTAATAGCCCTTGAAGTCATCCTCGGCATCGACAATATTATCTTTATTTCGATTCTTGCAGATAAACTGCCGGAAAACCAGCGGGGCAAACTCAGGTTCTGGGGAATCGGCCTTGCACTCGCAATGCGACTGGCTTTGCTGGCATTCATCTCCTGGATTTTGCAATTAGACAAAACCCTATTCAACCTGGCAGGAATCGATTTTTCCGGTAAAGGTCTTATTCTATTGGCAGGCGGACTCTTTCTGATCTATAAAAGCACCAAAGAAATCTATTACAAAACAGAGCTACACCAGGATTCACCCCAAGTGCCCCGTGAGCATAGTTTCAGAAAATTATTGTCCGAAGTAATTCTGTTGGATCTCGTTTTCTCCATTGACTCAATCATCACCGCCGTCGGCATGGTACAGGAATTATGGATCATGTATACAGCGGTTATTGTTACCGTCATTATCATGCTGGTTGCAGCCAAACCCATCAGTGAATTTATCCGGCAACACCCTTCCTTTAAAATTTTGGCGCTTTGTTTTCTCATGATGATTGGTGTGGCTTTGATGGCAGAAGGACTACAATTTGAAATTCCCAAGGGCTACATCTATTTCTCCATGGCATTCGCCTTCCTGGTCGATATTATCCAGATGAAAACGGTGAAGCAGAAATAAGCATAGATTTGTTTGGCACATTTTATTGCACACATATTCGTGTAGCAAATGCATTATTAACTGTTATTCTATGAAAAAAAATCTGCTCACGATTCTTTGCGGACTGCTGTTTTACTCTTTTTCATTTTCCCAGCTGCCTGATAAAGCCAAACTGGATGAATATTTCAATGTGCTGGAGAAGAACAATAAGTTCATGGGTTCGGTGGCAGTATCAAAAAATGGAACCATACTCTACCAGCGATCGGTAGGTTTTTCGGATGTAGAGGGGAATAGCAAAGCGAATGAAGATTCCAAATACCGCATAGGTTCCATCACGAAAACCTTCACTGCCGTTCTGGTTATGAAAGCAGTTGAGCAACAACTCATCAGTCTTGAACAAACGATCGAAGGTTTTTTCCCCTCCATCAAAAATGCCAATAAAATCACCATTCGCCATTTGCTCAGTCACCGCAGTGGCATACACAACTTTACAGACGACAAAGATTACCTGACCTGGAATACACAGCCCCAATCAGAAAAAGCAATGATGGAAAGACTTTCCCGACTAGAAAGTGATTTCCAGCCCAATAAAAAATTCAGCTACAGTAATTCAAATTATGTGCTGCTTACTTTTTTACTGGAAAAAATTTTGAAGGAACCCTACCCAATCCTTCTGCAAAAACACATCATCGAACCCCTTGGATTGAAG
>JBIIRN010000239.1:0-3380 GCA_044341525.1 Sediminibacterium sp.
CCCGGTAATCTGGCGTAAAAAAATATTTTTTCACCCTATGATGCAGTCCTGTTAAGGGTTTTCACTTCTTTTCAACAAGGGGTGAATAAATCGTTTACAAAAAATTCATATTGAATTGTAACGTTGTAGGGTAATTATTGGCGATACAAAAAAGCAGCTCATTTCACAGTTCCCCCCTGCCTGAACAACTGCCGGAAATCAGACCTTAGTTACACGATTCGGATAGCTAATGAAACGGTTGCTGGCAGCAGCAATCATCATTTTCACCATCCGGATTTTTTTGACCCTTAAAATGAACGTTGGTTATGTCGAATGAAACAGAACTGCTGCTAAGAGAGAACAAAGATCGCTTTGTTATTTTACCGATTAATTACCCGAAAATATGGGAAGCCTACAAAAAGCATGAAGCCAGCTTCTGGACTGCCGAAGAGATTGATCTGGGCAGTGACATGAAAGACTGGAACAGCATGAATGACGGCGAGCGTCATTTTATCTCCAGCGTGCTTGCCTTTTTCGCAGCCAGTGATGGTATTGTGAATGAGAACCTGGCCGTGAATTTCATGAGTGAGGTACAGTTGCCGGAAGCGCGTTGCTTTTATGGTTTCCAGATCATGATGGAGAATATCCACTCTGAGACCTATGCTCTCTTGATTGATACTTATATCAAGGATCCCAATGAAAAGAACCGGCTCTTCCATGCCATTGAGACCATCCCGGCGGTAAAAAAGAAGGCAGAGTGGGCGCTTCGCTGGATTTCCAACGGCAGTTTTGCCGAACGATTGGTAGCTTTTGCTGCGGTAGAGGGTATCTTCTTCAGTGGTAGCTTTTGTTCGATTTTCTGGCTCAAAAAGCGCGGACTGATGCCCGGATTGACTTTCAGTAACGAGCTGATTAGCAGGGATGAAGGTCTGCACTGTGAATTTGCCTGCCTTTTGTACAGCATGCTGAACAATAAATTGAGTCAGGAAGCAGTTTATAATATTATCAGTGATGCGGTCGCCATTGAGAAAGAGTTCATTACCGATGCCCTCCCGGTAGCCCTGATAGGAATGAACGCCAAGCTGATGCAGCAGTACATTGAATTCGTTGCAGACAGGTGGTTGTCAGAGTTGGGTTACCCAAAGATTTACAATGCCGCCAATCCCTTCGATTTCATGGAAATGATTTCACTGGAAGGAAAGACCAACTTCTTTGAAAAGAGAGTGGGTGATTACCAGAAAGCTGGCGTAATGGCCGGCAACCGGGAAGCACAGACATTTTCACTCGAAGAAGATTTTTAGAAGAAGCAGAAACAAATATCCCATCATCATATATAACGTAGTACTATGCAGGTAATAAAAAGAAACAACCGGAGAGAGAGCGTAAAATTCGATAAGATCACTGCGCGGATTGAAAAATTGTGTTACGGTCTCGACAGAAGATTTGTCAGCGCCGTAGATGTGGCTAAAAAGGTGATTGAAGGTCTCTATGATGGGGTACCTACTACGGAACTTGATAACCTTGCTGCTGAGACAGCTGCTGCTCTCACGGTGAAGCACCCGGACTATGCCTTGCTGGCCAGCCGCATCGCTGTAAGCAACCTGCACAAAAATACTACCAAGAGTTTTTCCGAAACCATGCGCATGCTTTACAATTGCACGGATTCAAAAACCGGTAAAGTTCTTCCACTGATCGCTGATGATGTGATGCAAATCATTGAGGAGAATGCTGAACTGTTGGATAGTACCATCATTTATGACCGTGATTATGGTTTCGATTATTTCGGTTTCAAGACACTCGAAAAATCTTACTTGTTGAAAGTGAATGGTAAGATTGTAGAGCGTCCTCAGCATATGTACATGCGTGTTTCAATTGGCATCCATAAGAATGACATGGAGAGTGCCATCAAAACCTATCACCTAATGAGCGAGCGCTGGTTCACCCACGCAACGCCTACGCTCTTCAATGCAGGAACGCCCAAGCCGCAAATGAGCAGCTGCTTCCTGCTGACCATGAAGGAAGACAGCATCGACGGAATTTATGATACCCTGAAGCAAACCGCTAAGATCTCTCAAAGCGCAGGAGGTATTGGATTGGCTATCCATGGCATCCGGGCTACCGGTAGTTATATCGGGGGCACCAATGGAACCAGTAATGGCATCATCCCAATGCTGAAGGTTTTCAATGACACCGCACGTTACGTTGATCAGGGAGGTGGCAAACGCAAGGGCGCTTTTGCTATCTACCTTGAACCCTGGCATGCAGATGTATTTGAATTCCTCGACCTGCGCAAAAACCACGGTAAAGAGGAAATGCGTGCCCGCGATCTTTTCTATGCCCTCTGGATTCCCGACCTGTTTATGAAGCGCGTGGAGCAAGACGGAGACTGGAGCCTCTTCTGTCCGAATGAAGCACCCGGACTCCATGAAAGTTGGGGCGATAAATTTGAGGAGTTGTACGAGCAATACGAGCGCGAAGGACGTGCCCGAAAAACAATCAAAGCACAGGAACTGTGGTTCGCCATCCTGGAAGCCCAAATTGAAACCGGTACACCCTACCTGCTTTATAAAGATTCTGCCAATAGCAAAAGCAACCAGCAAAACCTGGGAACCATCAAAAGTTCCAACCTCTGCACTGAAATCATTGAGTACACTTCTCCTGATGAAATAGCCGTATGTAACCTGGCATCACTTGCACTCCCCCGTTTTGTTATCAACGGCCAATTCGACCATGACAAGCTGTATGAGGTTACTTATCAGGCAACCAAAAACCTTAATAAAATTATCGACTATAACTACTATCCGGTAGAGGAAGCCAGAAACTCCAACCTGCGTCACCGACCCATCGGTTTGGGTGTTCAGGGACTGGCGGATGTGTTCATCCAACTGCGCATGCCTTTTGAAAGCGAGGCAGCCAAGACACTCAACAAGGAAATATTCGAGACCATTTACTTCGCCGCTATGACAGCCAGTAAAGATCTCGCTAAAGTAGAAGGTCCCTATGAAACCTATGCCGGATCACCCGTTTCCAAAGCACAATTCCAATTCGACCTCTGGGGTGTTGAACCCAGCCTCCGTTGGGATTGGTACAGTCTAAAGGCAGAAGTACTGAAACATGGCGTGCGCAACTCCTTGCTGGTAGCACCGATGCCCACTGCTTCCACCTCTCAGATCCTTGGGAACAACGAGTGTTTTGAGCCCTACACTTCCAATATCTATGTTCGTCGGGTATTGAGCGGAGAGTTCGTTGTTGTAAATAAGCACCTCCTGAATGACCTCATTGAGCTCAATCTCTGGAATGACGAAATGAAAAATCGCATCATTTCAAACAACGGTTCCATCCAGAAGATTGAAGATATCCCTGACCACATCAAGGAAGTGTATAAAACAGTTTGGGAAATC
>JBIIRN010000133.1:0-5670 GCA_044341525.1 Sediminibacterium sp.
CTGTAAAAATGAATGTGCTGCATTTTTATATCAGTGATGATCAGGGTTACCGCATTGAATCAAAAGTTTTTCCGCGGCTGCATGAAATCGCTTCAGATGGCATGTACTTTACACAGGAACAGGTAAGAGAAATGATAGCATATGCACACCAGCGTGGGATACGTGTGGTACCGGAGATTGATTTGCCCGGTCATTCTACAGCCATCCTCACGGCGTATCCTCATCTGGCATCCATCCAGCGAAGCTATGTATTACAAGATCACTTTGGTGTGTTTGATCCGACCATTGATCCTACCCGCCCAACCACCTATACTTTCCTCGATTCACTTCTGACAGAAGTAGCCGCACTTTTCCCCGATCGGTATTTTCACATTGGAGGCGATGAAAATACAGGACGTGACTGGCAAAAAAACGCTGCCATACAGCAGTTCATGAAAGATAGCGGACTTACCACTACACTGGCGCTGCAGAATTATTTTAATCAGCGCATCAGAAACATACTGGCACGCAATGGAAAAACAGCTATTGGCTGGGATGAAGTTCTGATGAAAGAACTGGATGATTCCACAGCAAAAAAATATTTTAATGAAGGCAGATACGATCTCCTCGTAGAAAAAAATGTGCCCAAGGATATGGTTATTCAATCCTGGCGAGGGATGGAGGCGCTATTGGCCTCTGCCAAGAATGGTTACCGCAGTATTCTTTCAAAGGGATACTACATAGATCTGGTTCAACCGGCGTCCTATCATTATATGAATGACCCTTTTCCTTTTCGTAATGAGGTGATTGTGCCGGATAGTGAAGCCAACCTGAATCGATTTGAATCTGATATTATCAATAAAATAAAGAAAGGCGAAAAACTGCTCAAACCCGAAGAAGAGCAACTCATTTTAGGTGGCGAAGCAACCATGTGGACTGAGCATGTAACAGCCGAGACCATTGATTCCCGTATCTGGCCCCGCACAGCGGCTATTGCTGAGCGATTGTGGTCACCGGCTGACTTACGTGATGTTGATGATATGTACAGGCGAATGGATATTATTTCTATTCAGTTGGAGGCACTGGGATGCACACATTTAAAGAACAGTGAGATGCTATTGCGTCGCCTGGCAGGCCGACAGGACGTTGCCTGTCTACAAACAGTTACTCAGTATCTTGAACCCGTTCAGGGCTACCAGCGTAATAAACTTGATAACTTCACGCGCTTTTCACCTTATACGCTTGCTGCCGATATTGCCATGCCCGACCAAAAAGCTGTTCGCGACCTTCGCCGAAAGTTGTTGGGTTTTTCACAATCTGCTGATGCCGGCTGGAAAAAACAGGCGGTAATCCTTTTTCAATCCTGGATCAATAATGATGGTTGTGTTCAGGAAGCAGCAAAACAGGTTCCTGCATTATCAGATATTGCCACACATTCTGCTCATCTTCGGCAACTCGCCACCTTATCGATACAATTGCTGCAATCCGGTCAACAAGACAAGGCATGGAAAAGTGCATGGGAAAAAGCATTCAACCGCGCCAGACAGCCCCAGGGTCATTGTGAACTAAAAGTAACAGAGCCCCTCCAAAAGCTTTTGCAGAGTTTAGAATAAGCAATAGCCAATTAAGCTTTCTTTTTCGGCCGGGGTCGAACCAATTCATACGAATGATCAATTAGTTCACGCACCAGTTGCAGAGGCAGGGTTCCATCCAGTAAAACGGTATTCCAATGTTTTTTATTCATGTGATAGCCGGGTAAGATGGCCTCATAAGATTCCCGCAGCACGATGGCCCTCTCCGGGTCGCATTTGGCATTGAACTGTATCGGATTGCTATTCAATGGAATCAGCAGAAAAGCCTTACCATTTGTTTTCAATACCAACACATCCGGACCGAAAGGCAAGGTTTCTTCCGTTTCGGGTTTTGCCATGGCGTAGTCAATCAGGTCTCCCAAAGTCATAGTAAAAATTACTACATTTTTTCTGAATAACAGCGATAATGTGTATCAAATACAATATCAACTATAAGCAAAAAAGGATTGATGACATATATTTTATTTATAGAAATTTTTTTTCACCAAAGGTTTTCCGCATTTAATTTTCTGCACAGTAAGCTGCTGCATCTTTTATATTTTTGCATCATCATTAATTCTTTTCTACTGGTGTCTGACTTTTTTGATTTTAACAACCCGCAGGTAGCTCAGCTACCCCTTCACTTACGAAAGTATATTGTTGATCAGGGCTATGAGCGATATACGCCGGTTAATCACGCTGTTTGGCGCTACGTGATGCGCCAGAACTACAGCTACCTGAAAGATGTAGCATACTATCCTTACATTCCGGGTTTGAAGAAAGCCGGTCTCACCATCGAGAAAATACCAAGTCTCCAGGAGATCAATGATGCGCTCGCAGAAATTGGCTGGGGGGCTGTTACCGTTGATGGTTTCATTCCACCTGCGGCTTTCATGGAATACCAGGCCTGTCGGGTGCTGGTGATTGCTGCTGATATCCGGCAACTGGAACACATAGAATATACCTCTGCTCCGGATATCATTCATGAATCAGCCGGCCATGCACCCATCATCAGTGAGGTTAAATACAACCAATACCTGAGTTATCTCGGCTCTATTGGTACCAAGGCATTATTTTCTTCAAAGGATTATGCCTTGTATGAGTCCATTCGTGAGTTGTCTATTTTAAAGGAAGCCCCAAATGTTGACCCGCATAAGATTGCGGAAGCAGAAGAACTGGTTTTATATAATCAACAAAATCTCGGTGAACCTTCTGAAATGGCTCTGTTGAGCCGCTTGCAATGGTGGACAGTCGAATATGGTTTGATTGGTGATTTAGATGATCCGAAAATTTATGGTGCCGGACTGCTCTCCTCTATTGGGGAAAGTGCCTCCTGCATGCGCCCCTCGGTAAAAAAGATTGTCTATACAATTGATGCGCTCAATTATTCCTACGATATTACCCAACCACAACCTCAGTTATTCGTAACTCCCACTTTTCAAAACCTCATTGATGTGTTGGAACAATTCGAGAGCCGCATGGCTTTTCGCGTGGGAGGACATGAAAGCATGGTAAAAGCTATTGAGTGTAAAAACGTATGTACTGCTGTATATAGTTCCGGCTTACAGGTATCCGGCATTTTTGTCAATGCGGTAGCAGATGAAGCCGGAAATCTACAATACATCCAATCACAGGGACCAACCGAGTTGGCTTATAATGATAGCCAGCTTCCGGGACATGGCACCGATTATCACCGGGATGGATTTGGCTCACCCGTAGGTAAACTAAAAGGAGCGCAGCATCCACTTGAATCGTGGACAGAAGCAACCTGTCAGGAAAACGGACTATTACCGGGGAAGTGGGTTGATTTAATTTTTGAAAGTGGTATACGGGTATCAGGAAATTTATTACAAGTCTTACGACAAAATGGGAAAATCATTTTGCTTTCTTTTGCTGATTGCACCGTAATTGATGAAGGGGGGAAAATTTATTTCAATCCCTCCTGGGGAAATTACGATATGGCAGTAGGCGACGAAATTATTTCTGTCTTCAATGGAGTAGCCGATAAAAATCATCTCGTTGATCAGTTATACGTTTCCTCTAATCGAACCTTCCAGCCCAATTATACTGAGGCAGATCGCACCTATCATGCTATCTTTCAGGAAATACGCGATATACGCGAGCAGCATCAATCCCGGGAAAAGTTAAGAGCCATCAGAAAAACCCTGGCAGAACAATTCAAGGAAGATTGGCTGGCTTCGATGGAAATTCTTGAACTGATTGCGGAAGATGCCTCTATGTCTGATCTCGCGGAAGAAGTCAGGGCCAATCTCTTGTTACAAAAGGAGCAGGTTCCTGCTCATAGCAAACTGATTGCAGACGGACTTCGCATCATTGATGCGAAATTGCGTTTTGAATAATGCTCCAGGCAGCGGTTGTATCATTTTTTTGTAAGGCAGATTGTAATGACTGAATTACTTCTGTTGTTAACTCCAGTCTTTTATCTTTCTTCAATGATTCCGGAAGTTCTGATACATTGGCTAACTGTGCTTTCTCGTTAGCAGTTAAATCCGGGTGATTTCTGATTTCCCGGGGTAACTGATCAAAGCCAATACCGAGCTTTGTATTGGGTTTTTCTACCTGAAAAAGTACTTCCGGGGTAACCCTCGTGTACCAGTCTTCTCCCAATCTGGCAACCAGGTCTAATTTGGCAGGATCAATTTTATGGTTTTCATTCAATACCTGCTCGCCGATATGAATGATTTTAATTTCGGCGATCACCAGATTTCCCGCGCCGGGTTGATCGCCCAACGAGATGATATCTCTGACAGTACATTCCAGTTGTATGGGCGATTCGGCTACCCTTGGTGGCTTAACAATCGTAGAGGGCAACTCGGTGAATCCTGCCTTGATGAATTCATTGGTGTCTTTTGGGTAATCACAGCTCGATAATGACATCTGTTGTACCATGGCATAATTCACTATGTTGATAACACATTCGGGAACTTCCCGGAGGTTTTCGAGCGTATGTTTCGTGCTGTTATCCCTTACTCTTCGGCTGGGAGAGAAGACACAGACAGGTGGATTGGTACTGAAGAGATTGAAAAAGCTGAAAGGACTTAGGTTAACCCTGCCTTGCAGATCAATGGTAGAAGCAAAGCATATTGGTCGGGGTGCAATGGCTGCCTGTAAATATTGCTGCAATTGTTGCGTTGGAATATTTTTGGTTTCCAGGGTCAGCATATGCGGTGGGTTAAATATTTTTTTTCAATTGGAGAATTGACCAATCTGTCGCTTCTGCACGTATGGTATTTTCCAGTGTTCCTAGTCCATCTATCTCCATTGTAACAGTGTCATTGGGCATCAGCCACTGTGCCTGGTGTTGAGGGTTGTTCAATCGAGCTGTACCATTCAGCTCCAGAAAGCAACCTGTACCGACAGTACCCGAACCGATTACATCTCCGGGATACAAGGTTACCCCATAGGAACAGCGTTCAATAATTTCAGCAAAGGTCCAGTCCATATCTGATACATTTCCTTCAGAAACCTGCTTCCCATTCACCCAGCATTTCATAGACAAATCGTAGTTATTACCAACATGTCCGGGTTTTGCTGCCACACGTTTCGATTCCAGTTCATCCGGTGTAACTAACCAGGGTCCGATGATGGTAGAAAAATCTTTTCCCTTTGCCGGGCCGAGATTGAGCAGCATTTCTTCCATCTGCAATTTTCTGGCGCTCAGGTCATTCATGATGGTAAAGCCTCCGATATAGGCATCCGCTTCAGCGGCACGAATATTTCTTCCTTCTTTGCCAATTACAATGGCCCATTCCAATTCAAAATCCAATTGCTGAAAATGATCGGGCATGCAGAAGATCTCCCCGGGACCCTGAACGGCAAGGTGATTGGTAAAATAAAAGATGGGGTATTGATCAAATTCCTTGATCATTTCAACGCCACGGTTTCTTCTGGCAGCGGCTACATGTTGCCGAAAGGCATAACCGTCTCTACAAGAAGTAGGTCGGGGAACAGGGGCCAACAGATGATAGTCAGATACTGGTTCAACTTTCCGGACGCCCGATTGTACGGGTTCCAAAGCAGCATTGAGCTGATGAAACCCTTTTTCACCGGTTGCCAACCAGCTAATCATATCATCAGGTAAGCCGGCATCCAAATCTTG